>NZ_JBFARL010000061.1:0-38784 GCF_040674655.1 Actinomadura sp. NPDC049753
GGCGACGCGACCGTCGCTCACTCGTGAGAAGCGACGGGGCGTCGCCGTGCCGCCCCGTCGCGGCCGCGCCGATCAGGCGGTGCCGATCAGGCGGTGCCGATCAGGCGGTGCCGGTCGCCCGCCGCCGTGCCGCCAGCGCGATCCCGCCGCCCGCGAGGACCGTGGCCAGGCCCCCCGCGGCGAGCGCGGAGTCCGTGCCGGTGGAGGTCCCGCCCGCGCCCGTCTCCACGCCGCCGGTCGGAATGACCCGGAGCTTGCGCAGGAACTTGACGTCGATGAACCCGTGCCGGAGCTGAACCGGAACGTTGCCGCGGATCTCGGTGAAACCCTTGGTCTTGCAGTCGGCCCACGGCTTCTGGTGGAACTTCAGGACGCCCACGATCTTCGAATGGACGTCGGGCAACTCGTGGACGTTGAGTCCGTCCCGTGCCGTGACCAGGTACTCGCAGAGCTGGGTGTCGGTCCGCGCCTCCGCCGCCCCCGCCCCGATCACGACGAACGCCCCGGCCGCCGCCCCCGCGGCGGCCACGGCCATCGCTCTTCGCACGCTCATCCTTCTCCCCTTGCTCGTTCCCCCTGGTGGGCGAGGCCGCCCACCTCGAGGTGACCGATACCCGACGAAGATCAAGAAGAGCCATTGAGGCGACAAAACAATGGAGTCGCCGGATTGGCGTCCATCCACAACAAAAGGCTTTTAGACGGACATTTCCCGGGACGTCGCGGTCTTGCCGCCGCGCAGGAACCACGAGGCGAGGACGCCGCCGAGCAGCCCGAAGAGGTGGCCCTGCCACGAGATGGTGGGGTCGCTCGGCAGGACGCCGAGCAGCATCGTCCCGTAGACGGCGACGACGGCGACCGCGATGGCGATGTCGGGCAGCCGCCGCTCGAAGATCCCGCGTCCCACCAGGTAGCCGAAGAACCCGAAGATCAGGATGCTGGACCCGAGGGTGTTGGCGGAGCTGAGGAACCACACCCCGAGCCCGCCGACCACGATGATGATCAGGCTGGCGGCGAGGAACCTGGCGATGCCCCGCGCCGCCGCGACGAACCCGAGGATCAGGAACGGGACCGTGTTGGCCGTCAGGTGCCCGAAGCCGGCGTGCATGAAGGGCGCGGTGAAGATGTCCGGCAGGTCGTTCACGTCGCGCGGCTGGATCCCGAACCGGTCGAGCCAGCCGTCCGTCGTGTAGTCGAACGCCTCCAGAACCCACATCGCGGCGGTCACCGTGAGGATCAGCACCGCCGACGCCAGCGCCCGCGCGCCGTGCTTCGCCAGGCCCTCGGAACGTTGCCGGTCGGGGGTAAAGCTCATGTCAGCCACCGTAAAGTCTCTGCGTCCCTGACTCGCCCAACGCACGGGACGGGCAAAAGGTGCCGGTGGCGTTCTTGTAGGCGGGCCCTCGCCGGGCCCGCGCCGCTATGCGGCCGACGCGTGCTCCGACTCGGAGGCGTCGCCCCGCACCACGATCACCGGGAGCGGCCGCCTCGCCGGGGCGTCGGCCGTCCGGCGCAGGTAGCGCCGCTCCTCGGGGGTCGTCCCGCCCCAGATGCCGTCGGGCTCCCCCACGCGCAGCGCCCACGCGAGGCAGTCGGCCCGCACGGGGCAGTGGGAACAGATCTCCTTGGCCGCGTCCTCCTGTGCCTGGAGCACGGGCGCGGAGTAGCCGATCGGGAAGAACAGGTCAGGATCCGCGCCGCGGCAGATGGCGTGGTCGGTCCAGTGTTCCTCGTTCTCGTTGTTGTGCATTGACTTCTCCCTGCGCGGCGATGAGACCGCCGTCCGAGCCGGGGGGTCTCCACTCAGCGTAGTACTACGCATCGTAGTACTACAAGACATGGGCGAACGCTGCAACTTAGCGTCCCGATAGCCTTGAAGGCGTGCAGAGTGATCAAGAAGTGACCTTCCGCGAGGCGACGGTGGACGATCTCCCCGAGATCGTCCGGCTACTCGCCGACGATCCCCTGGGATCCACCCGCGAAACACCGGGTGAGGAGATACCGGAGGCCTACTTCAGAGCGTTCGCAGCGATCGAGAGGGACCCCAACAACAGCCTGGTCGTCGCCGAGGTGGCGGGGGCGGTCGCCGGCACGCTCCAGCTCACCTTCATCCCCGGTCTCACCTACACCGGCTCCGAGCGCGCCCAGATCGAGGGCGTCCGCGTCGCCGCCGAGCAGCGCGGGGCCGGGCTGGGCCAGCTGATGATCAATTGGGCCATCGACCGGGCCCGCGCCCGCGGCTGCCGCGTCGTGCAGCTCACCACCGACCGCCAGCGCCCCGACGCGATCCGCTTCTACCAGAAGATCGGCTTCCGCCCGTCCCACATGGGGATGAAGTACCACCTCGCCTGAGCCGCTCCCGGCGGGCGCCGCCGGTTCACGGGACGAGGGCGTCCCGCCACCGGGCCGTGTCGGTGTACTGGTGCAGCCAGCAGATCCTGCCCTCGGTGACGCGCCAGAGATGCGCGAACTCCGCCTCGAACGAACGGCCGGTCGTCCTGGCCGTCCCGCGGTACCGACCCGTCACCACGACCAGGCCGTCTCCGGTCTCATGCCAGGTCTCGGCATGGGGAGCCGTGTCGAACTCGGCGAAGATCGCCCCCCACACCCGTGCGAGGGTCTCCTCGGGGCCGTGGAAGTCTCCGCCCGCGCCGCACGGCAGCCCGGGCGCCGTGTGCGCCTCGAACTCCGGGTGGAGGAGAGCGAGGATCGCCGCCCCGTCGGCCGCCTGGGTCGCGGCGTAGAAACCTCTGACGATCTCCGATGCCGGCATGGCCGCTCCTTTTTAGAGGATATGTTCTAGAATCATCTCACTACTATCATCGGGGAGGTGCGCGTGGGAAGACCGGCCAAGTTCGACGAGGACCGGATCCTCGACGCGGCGCTCGCGGTGACCGCCGAGGGCGGGCCCTCGGCCGCGACCATCGCCGCCATCGCCGAGCGCCTCGGCGCCCCGTCCGGCTCGCTCTACCACCGCTTCGGGTCGCGCGACCTGCTGCTCGCCACCCTGTGGACCCGCTGCGTCCGCCGTTTCCAGGACGGCTTCGTCGCGGCCCTGGACGCGGACGACGCCGAGGCGGCCGCCCTGCACACGCCCCGCTGGTGCCGCGAGCGCCCCGCCGAGGCCGCCGTGCTGCTCCTGCACCGCCGCCGCGACCTCGCCGCCGCCTGGCCCGCCGAACTCGCCGAACCTCTCGACGCCCTGAACACCCGGGCCGCGGACGCGCTGGGCGCGTTCGCCCGGCGCCGCGGCGTCGACCGCGAGCGCGTGGTCTTCGCCGCGGTCGACGTCCCCTACGGCGCCGTCCGCCGGCACCTGCTCGACCGCCGGCCCCCGCCGCCGCAGGTCGACGAGCTGATCATCACCACCTGCCGGGCGGTCCTGGCTCCGTAGGGACGGGGAGATTTCGGCCGTTGTTCACTTTGACGTGGAATGCTGGCTATCTGGGTGTGCACCCGATTTGTCGCCCTTTCCTGAGGAGCAGCGCGTGGCCGAGCGGCATCTGGAGATCGAGCAGAAGTACGACGCCCCGGCCGGGTTCGTCCTGCCGGAACTGGACGGGCTGGCGGGCGTGGCGTCGGTCGGGGAGCCCGAGGTCCGTGAGCTGCACGCCACCTACTTCGACACCGCGGACCTGCGCCTGGCGGCCAACCGGATCACGCTGCGCCGGCGGCGGGGCGGGCCGGACGCGGGCTGGCACCTGAAGATGCCGGCCGGGCAGGACGGGGACGGCAAGCACGAGTTCCGGGCGCCGCTCGGCCGGCCCCTGCTCGTCCCGGCGCGCCTGGCCGGGCTGGTCGCCGCGCACACCCGCGGGGCGGAGCTGCGCCCCGTCGCGACCCTGGAGACCCGCCGGACGGTCGTGCGCCTGCTCGGCACGGACGGCGAGGCCCTCGCGGAGGTCGCCGACGACCTGGTGACCGGGCGCGGGCGCGAGGCCGACCCCGAGCGCTGGCGGGAGATCGAGGTCGAGCTCGGCACGGGGACGCCGGAGCTGCTGAAGACCGCGGGCAAGCGCCTGCGCAAGGCCGGCGCGAAGAGGTCCAAGTCGGCGTCCAAGCTCGCCCGGCTGCTCGGGGACGGCGTCGCGCCGTCGGAGGCGGCGCGGCAGCGGGCCGCGGCCCGGTCGCGGATCACGGCGGCGACCAGCAACGGAAAGGCCCCCGCGATCACGACGGGGGAGGTCGTGATGGCCTATCTCGCCGAGCAGGTCGAGTCGATCCTGCGGTTCGACCCGGGGGCGCGGCTGGGCGAGGACGACGCCGTCCACCGCATGCGGGTGGCCGTGCGCAGGACGAGGAGCGTCCTGCGCAGCTACCGGCCCGTCCTGGACGCGGAGCGGACCGCGCCGCTCGGGCCCGAGCTGCGGTGGGTGGCGCAGGCCCTCGGCGAGGTCCGCGACCTGGAGGTGCTCCGGGCCCGGTTCGCGGAGGCGCCGCCCTTCCTCCGGGACGACCTGGAGCGGCACGAGCGGGCCGCGTACCGGCACCTGAACGCCGCCCTGAGGGACGCGCGGTACTTCGCGCTGCTCGACGGGCTCGACAGGCTGGTCGCCGACCCGCCGCTGGCGGCCGTGGCCGGCAAGAAGGCCCGCAAGGAGCTTCCCGCGCTCGTCACGCGGGCCTGGGACCGGATGGCCGGGGACTACGCGTCGATCAAGACGTCCGCCGCCCCCGACCTCGCCCGCCACGAGACGCGGAAGGCGGCCAAGCGCGCCCGGTACGCGGCCGAGCTGGCGGTTCCCGTGCTGGGCGCGGCGGCCAAGCGGGTGGTCAAGGACGCCAAGCGCATCCAGGAGGTCCTCGGCGCCCACCAGGACGCCATGATTGCGATGGAGCACCTGGAGCGCGCCGCCGCCCGCGCCCGCACGACCGCGGACGCCTTCGCGGTCGGCGTCCTCTACGGCGGGGAGCGGGCGGAGGCGGAGAAGGCCCGCGACCTCCTGGCGACCACCTGGTCGCGGACGCTGGGCCCCTCGTTCTGACCGGCCGGCGTCCGCGCCGTCCCGCGCTCTAAGGGTGGATGTACGGGTCGGCCGTACGCGACAGCAACCCGCGCGTCCGTCAGGCCCGCTCCGTCCGGGAGGTGTGGCGTTCGAACGCGGCCAGCGCGCCGTCGGCCAGGTGTGCGGTCCAGAACTCGGCCTTGTCGAGCGTCGTGTCGTCCGGGACCTTCTCGCCCAGCTTCCGGCAGAGGCCGGCGATGAGCTCGGAGACGATCTCGCCGTGCGTGCTCACCACGGCGGGCGTGCCCGCCATGGACAGCAGCCGCTCCACGGCCTGGTCCGGATTGGTCTCGCCGACCGTGAACGCCGCCTCCGTCTCGACGGGCACGCGGACGCGCCGCGCATAGGGCAGGACGGTCTCCAGGCAGCGCGCGGTGGCCGAGCTGACGGTCCGCATGGGCCCGTAGGAGCGCAGCAGCCCGGCGAGGCCGGACGCCTCGGCGCGGCCGGCCTCGTCCAGCGGGCGCAGCTCGTCGGCCTCCCGCCACGCCTTCTTCTCCCCCGCGCGCGCGTGCCGCAGGATGACCAGCGGCGCGGTGGCGAGCGGCCCGCTCAGGAACTCGCGGAGCAGGTCGACGTCGTGCCGGTAGCTGAGCCGGGCCTCGGCCTCCTCCGCCGGGAGCCAGACCAGCTCGTCCACCTCGTCGTTGGGGGTGAACGCGCTCACGGCGACCGGGCGGGCGGCCCAGTACTCGATCCTCTTGGTCTGCTCACCGAGCGGATAGGTGACGGTCGGGAGGCGCCGCCCGAGGCGGGGGACGACGCCGGTCTCCTCCTCGACCTCGCGGACGGCGGCGCGCAGCACGTGCTCGCCCGGATCGACCTTGCCCTTCGGGAACGACCAGTCGTCGTGGCGGGGCCGGTGGATCAGCGCGATCTCCGGGCCGTCGCGCCACAGCAGCGCGCCCGCGGCCCTGATGGTCTCAGGCATCGATCGTCCTCCACCGGCGGCTCTTCACCAGGTGGGTCTGGATGTCCCGCAGGGTCTCGCCGGGACCGGCCTGGCTGCGCGTCCAGGTGCCCTCCGCGTCGAGCGCCCAGGCGTGGGTGTCCTCGGCCATGGCCCGGTCCATCAGGGCGAGCAGGTCGTCGCGCTGGGCCCGGTCGTTGACGGTGACGAGGGCCTCGACGCGGCGGTCCAGGTTGCGGTGCATCAGGTCGGCGCTGCCGAGCCACACCTCGGGCTCGCCGCCGTTCTCGAACGCGAACACGCGGGAGTGCTCCAGAAACCGGCCGAGGACGCTGCGCACCCGGATCATGTCCGACAGGCCGGGCACACCGGGACGCAGCGCGCAGATGCCGCGGACCCAGACGTCCACCGGAACCCCGGCCCGCGACGCCCGGTAGAGCGCGTCGATGATGACCTCGTCCACCAGCGCGTTGCACTTGATCCGGACGCGGGCGGGGTGCCCGGCGCGCCGGTTGTCGATCTCGTGCTCGATCCGCTGGACGAGCCCGGAGCGCAGGCTGTTCGGCGCGACGAGCAGCCGGTGGTAGGAGCTCTGCCGCGAGTACCCGGTGAGGTGGTTGAACAGGGCGCTGACGTCCTCCCCGACCTCGGGGTCGGCGGTGAGCAGCCCGAAGTCCTCGTACAGGCGCGCGGTCTTCGGGTGGTAGTTGCCGGTGCCGATGTGGCAGTAGCGGCGCAGGTGGCCCTCGGACTCCTGCCGGACGATCAGCGCGAGCTTGCAGTGCGTCTTCAGCCCGACGAACCCGTAGACGACATGGCAGCCCGCGGTCTCCAGCTTGCGCGCCCAGGCGATGTTGGCGCGCTCGTCGAACCGGGCCTTCAGCTCGACGACGACCACGACCTGCTTGCCGGCCTCGGCGGCGCTCATCAGCGCGTCCACGATCGGCGAGTCGCCGCTCGTCCGGTACAGGGTCTGCTTGATCGCCAGGACGCGCGGGTCGGACGCGGCGTCCTCGATCAGCCGCTGGACGGTCGTGGTGAACGAGTCGTAGGGGTGGTGGACGAGGACGTCGCGCTCACGGATGGCGCTGAAGATGCTCGCGTCCTCCGGCAGCGCCTCCTTCGACGGGACGAAAGGGGGGTACTTCAGCTCCGGCCGGTCGAGGTCGGCGATGGCGGACAGGCCGCCGAGGTCGAGCGGCCCGACGACGCGGTAGATCTGGCCCTCGTCCACCGCCAGCTCGGAGGTGAGCAGGTCCAGCACCCCCTCGGAGATCGACTCCTCGACCTCCAGCCGGACGACGGGGCCGAACCGGCGGCGCAGCAGCTCGCGTTCGAGCGCCTGCAGCAGGCCCTCGCTGATGTCGTCGTCGATCTCCAGGTCCTGGTTGCGGGTGACCCGGAACGCGTGGTGCTCGACGACCTCCATCCCGACGAACAGCTGCCCGAGGTGGGCCGCGATGACGTCCTCCAGCGGCGTGAACCGGTCGGGGGACGCCTCGATGAAGCGCGGCAGCAGCGGGGGCACCTTCACCCGGGCGAACATCGTGGCGTCGGTCTCGGGGTCGCGGACGATCACCGCGAGGTTCAGCGACAGGCCCGAGATGTAGGGGAACGGGTGCGCGGAGTCGACGACGAGCGGGGTGAGCACGGGGTAGATCCGGTCGCGGAAGAGCCGCCGCAGCCGCTCCTGCTCGGTCTCGGCCAGCTCGTCCCAGCGCAGGAGCTCGATGCCCTCCTCGCCGAGCGCGGGCAGGATCTCCTTGCGGAAGCACGACGCGTGCCGCTGCATCAGCTCGTGCGCGACCACGCCGGTGCGCGCCAGCACCTCGCGGGGCTGGCGGCCGCTCGCGGACTGGACGGCCAGGCCGGTCGCCATCCGGCGGGCGAGCCCGGCGACGCGGACCATGAAGAACTCGTCCAGGTTGCTGGAGAAGATCGACAGGAAGCGGACGCGTTCGAGCAGCGGCAGCCCCGGGTCCTCGGCGAGCTCCAGGACGCGCTGGTTGAACCTCAGCCAGCTCTCCTCCCGGTCGAGGAAGCGGTCGTCGGGCAGCGCCTCGGATTGCGGAGGGACATGTCCTGGATTGACGGTCATGCCAGAATTTTCCCCGATCTAGGTTAACGAAAGTCGAACGGGCGGGTTCCGCCGAGGTATCCGATAGGTCGATCATTCCCGCGGTTCCCGCAGATCACTCCGCCCCGGCCGCCCTCGCCGAACGTGACCGCGGGGTTGCAACGACCTGGCCACCAGGAGACCTTCACTGCGCGCCCCCGCGTGGGTAGAACGAAGACCGTGACTCCTCACGAGGCTTCGCCGCCCACGGTGTTCTGGCCGCGCTGCACCGCCGTCGACGGCTGCACCGGCCGGGCCGCGGGCGACCTGGGCGGCTGCCCCGCCCACCTGCGTCCCCGCGAGTTCGAGCGGTTCACGGGCGCCCTGCGCCCCGGAGCCGATCTCGACCTGCGCGGCGTCACCGTCCCGCCGTGGCTGCTCGACGGGATCCTGGACGCCGTCACCGGGCCCGACGGGCGGCCCCACCTCGGCAGGGCCCGGTTCGACGGGGTGGTGCTGCCGGCGGACGCGGGAATGCGCGGCCTGTGCGTGGAGGGCGACAGCTCGTTCGACGGCGCCCGCTTCCTCGGCGGCGCGTCCTTCTACGACGCGCGGTTCTTCGGCAACGTCTCGTTCCGGGGGGCGCGCTTCGGGCGCAACGCGTCCTTCCACGAGGCCCGGTTCCACCGGCACGCCTCGTTCGAGGAGGCGGTGTTCACCGGCGACGCCCTCTTCGGCGAGACGCTGTGGCACGCCGACGCCGCCTTCCGCGGCGCCGTGCTCATGGGCGCGGCCTGCTTCGACCGCGCCCGGTTCGGGCGGGACGCTGCGATGCAGGGGGCCTGCTTCCGCGGCGACGTGTCGTTCAGGCGCGTCCAGGTGGTGCGCCATGCCCGCTTCGAGCGGGCGCGGTTCCGGCACGGCGCCTGGCTCGGGCCGCTGGCGGCGGGCGGCCGGATCGCGCTGTCGGACGCGACCGTGCACGGCGGGCTGCGGGTGCACGCGGCCGCGCGGCAGGTCATCGCCCGCGGCGCGATCGTCCACGGGGAGGCCGACTTCCGGCTCCGGCACGCCGAACTCGACCTGGAGGACGCGGTGTTCGAAGGCCCGGCCGCCGTCCGGGCGCTGGCGCACCCGATCCAGGGGCTCACCGAGCCGCCCGCCGGGGCCGGCCCGTCCGGCGTCCGGCTCCTCTCGCTGCGCCGCGCCGACGCGACCCGGCTGCTGCTCGCCGACATCGACCTCAGCGGCTGCGGATTCCTCGGGCTGCGGCGGCCGGACGCGCTGCGGATCTCGGGCGACTGCGCGTTCGCGACCGCGCCCGGCCGGCGCCGGCTGCGGCCGTGGCGCCGACGCGACCGGGCCGTCCTCGCCGAGGACCTCGCCGGCGGCGCCGGCCGCGACGACCGGCTGCGCACGCTGTACCAGGAGCTCGCACGCGCCACCGCCGACTCCGACCGCGACCGCCTCGCCCGCGACTTCCGCTACAGCGCGCTGGAGATGCGGCGGCACGGCGAGCGCGACCCGTGGCGCCGCGCCGGCCTGCACCTTCTCTGGATCACCTGCGGATACGGCCTGCGCGCGGGACGCGCCGTGGCCTGGCTCGCGGTCATCATCGCGCTGCTGTGCTGCGGCGCGTCACTGGTCGGCCACGACGACCGGACGCGGCACGACGACCGCACGGGCGGCGTCCGCGCCGCGCACATGAGCGCCCGCCACACATAAGCGCCCCGGCGGCCCGCTAAAGGCGGGGGTTGTTTTGTCAGACCCACGCGTAATGATTGTTGTTATGAGCAGAGACACCCATCCGGGGGTGCAGTGCCCGCACTGCCAATCCCATCTCGCGCTCGTCCCCGTGACTGGAAACCCCGTGTCCGGAAACTCCGCCGCCGCACCCGTCCCCGTCCTGCCGATCGCGGCGAAGGAGGAATGGCAGCCTCCCCCCGTCGCCGAGGTGCTCGCCGTTTACGCCGGGCGCGCCAAGGACACCGTGACCGCGGCGCGCGGCGCAGCCAAGGTCCGCGAAAGCCTGAACCGCGCCAAGGCGGCCGCCGCGGGCCGCAAAGCCGCGCAGAAAACCGCGCGCCGCACTCCCAGAAGCGCGTGATCACAACCCGGCCACTAACGCCGGGAAGGGACGGCACCGCGCCGGCACCGTCCCTTCCCCAATGACGTCAGCGCGGCTTGGAATCGGTCCATTCCGCGCCGATCAGGGTGGTCGAGTTCATCGTCCGCCCCGCCGGGACGCTCGCCCCGGCCGCCGGCGCCACCATGACGTTCATGCTGGCCAGCGCGGTGCCCGAGGCCAGGTCAATGATCATTTGTTCCCTGATCACGCCCTGCGGCGTCTTCTCGTCCAGCGCGATGGCGTTCCCCGTCCGCCCCTGCGGATCGGTGACCTTCCCGAGCGACCGCACCGCCGGGAGCCCCGCCAGCATCCGGAAAGCGGCCGCCCGCACCGCCGGCTTCACCGGCATGTCCATCACCAGGCCGCGCGCCACCGTGTACAGCCACAGGTCCGACGCCATCGGCCGGTTCGACTCGGTGTCGTGGCCCTTGTACCAGCGCAGCAGCTCGGCCTTGAGCCGCTTCGGGTCGGACGGCAGCGCCCGCAGGTCCTTCATGGTCACGTTCCGGCCCAGCCAGAACACCTTGTCGCCGTCGACCAGCGCGGAGCCGTTGATGCTGCGCGGACCGGCCGTGGTCTTCGCCGTGAACCCCTTCAGGCGGCCCTTGGCGCCCGGAGCCACCGGAACCTGGATCTTGAACGTCGTGGGCGACCCCGCGCGCCGCCAGGCCTCCTCGTCCGCCTTGGTCGCGGGCTTGGCCCCCAGCTCCTGCCCCGCGGCCCACGCCTTGCCGCCCGGCCTGCTCGGCGTCCAGGTCTCCGCCTTGCTCCTGACCGTGACGGCGTAACCGCCGCCGCCCTTGCCGACCGTGTACGTGGCGGACGACACCGTCACCTGGTGCCAGAAGGCCCGCATCGTCTCGGTCTGCCCGTCCGCCTTCTCGGCCGCCGCGAGCAGGACGGTCCTCGCGTCGAGCACCCGCTCGCCGCCGCCTCCGCCCGTCCCGCCGGGCTCCGTCCCGTCCCCGCCGGGAGCGACGAGCACCGCCGCCGCGGCGACCGCCCCCGCCGCGACCGCCCCGGCCAGTCCCAGTCCCCAGACCGGCCGCACTCGCCGCCGCGCAGGCGCGGCGCCCCCGGCCGCCGAGGGCGGCGCCGCCATGGCCCGCGCCAGCTCGGCCTGCCGCACGCCCTCGTCCACCGGCGCACCCGGGTCCATCTCCTCAGGCCTGGCATCCCGCAACACCCGCATCACATCCTTCATGCCGTTTCCCTGCGGGGGGACGACCCCCCGCACCCCCCGGTTCGCTCCACTCATGCCGTCTCTCCCTTGATGACTCCGACCTGCGACCGTCCCTGCGCCGCCGCGCCCCCCGACCCCGGTCTGGAGTCGGTCCGGGCGGGCGGCCTGGGCGGGTCCGGGCGGGCGGACGCGGTCCGGGCGTCCGGCTGCTCGTCCTCGGCCGCGCGGACCAGGCGGCGGCGCGCACGGTGCAGGCGCACCCGCAGCGCCGCCGGCGAGCAGCCGACGACCCGGGCGGCCTCGCGCGGCGTCAGGCCCTGCCAGGCGATGAGGATCAGGATCTCCCTGTCCCCCTCGGGCAGCGCCGCCATCGCGCGCAGCACCGCGAGCCGCTCGGCCACGTCCTCGGCGACGTCGCCGGTCCGCCGCGGCGCCCACCGCCCGAGCTCGGCCGCGAACGACTCGCGGCGCACCCGCGCGCGGTGCCCGTCGCGCAGCACGTTCCGGGCGACGCCGAGCAGCCACGGCAGCGCCGGGTCCGGGACGTCGGCCAGCCGCCGCCACGCCACGGCGAAGGTCTCGCTCACCACCTCGTCCGCGACCTGGCCGCCGGCGCGGGCGGCGGCGTAGGCCCACACGCGCTGGCGGCACTCGTCGTAGATCGCGGTGAAGCGCTGTTCATCGGGGGCCTCGTCTGCCACCGCGTGCTCCTCCGTCCGTCCGTTCAGGTCATGTCACGGGGTAGTGGCGCGGGAGGCGGCATCGTTACCGAAAGGACAGCAGGTTCGTGCGGAGGAGCTCCGTTCGGCCGCTCCGCGTGCCCCCACGGCGCCCGATGCCTCTAATATTTGCTCGATGGCAAGGGCCTCCCACCCGACATCCACCCGGCCCCGCCGGACAGAAGGAGCTGAGACATGGCCGCGATGCCCAGTCGCGGTGCGGAGCGGCTCCTCGGTGTCGCAGGTTCCCCGCACCTCCTTCTCGTCGAGGACGATCCCGGCGACGCGTTCCTGTTCGAGGAGCTGCTGACCGAGGCGCAGCCCGGCCTGCGGATCACCGTCGCGACCACGCTCGCCGAAGCCCTCGACGCGCTGCGGCCCGACATCCAGTGCGTCATCGTCGACCTCTCCCTCCCGGACGCGCAGGGCCTCGACGCCCTCCACCAGGTGCGCGAGCACGCGCCGGCCACCGCCGTGCTCGTGCTGACCGGGCTCGCCGACGCGCACGTCGGCGTCGCCGCCGTCGCCGCCGGTGCCCAGGACTACCTCGTCAAGCAGGACGCGGACGGCGCGCTGCTCACCCGGGCGATCAGCTACGCGATCGAGCGCAAGCGCGCCGACGAGTCCGAGCGGCAGCTCGTCGAGGCGCGGGCGCTCAGCCGGGAGAACGCCCGGCTGGAGCGCGGCCTGCTGCCCGTGCCGATCCTGCACGACCGGGCGCTGCGGCACCACACCCGCTACCGGCCGGGACGCGACCGCGCGCTGCTCGGCGGCGACTTCCACGACACCGTGGAGACCGCCGACGGGGCCGTGCACGCCGTGATCGGCGACGTGAGCGGGCACGGCGCCGACGAGGCGTCCCTCGGCGTCCGGCTCCGCATGGCGTGGCGGACGCTCGTGCTCGCCGGGAACACCGGCGCGCGCCTCCTCGACACCCTCGACGCCGTCCTGCAGCACGAACGGTGGAGCGACGAGATCTTCACGACCGTCTGCATGGTGACGATCGCGCCCGACCGGCGCACCGCCCGGCTGCACCGGGCCGGGCATCCGTGCCCGCTGTTCTTCTCGCCGGGCGGCGTGGAGGCCCTCCCGGACGAGCCGCGGGGCCCGGCGCTCGGGCTCCTGCCGGGCGCCCGGTGGCCCGCCGCCGACCTGGAGCTCGGCGACGAGTGGGGGCTGCTGCTCTACACCGACGGGCTGATCGAGGGGTCCGCCGGCGAGGACGGCGGGCACCTCGACTTGGACGGCCTGCTGCGGCTCGCCAGGGCCGCGCACGAGGAGGGGAGGCGCGGCGACATGCTCGTCGACGGGCTCATCGCGGAGGCCGAACGGCTGAACGGGGACGTTCTGGCCGACGACCTCGCCCTGCTGATGCTGAGCCGGGGGGACGGCCGGTGACCGCCGAGACGTCCGCCGGTACGGGCGGGACCGCCGAGCCCGCCGGGACCGCGCGAGCCGCCGGACCGGGCGCCGTGCTGCCCGGCGCGCAGATCCCCGAGGGCCAGGGGATGGGCCGGGTCCGGCTCGTCCAGATCTACCGGATCGGCTCCGCCGTCCTCGGCACCCTCCTGCTGGCCGCGTTCGTGCAGACCGGCATGGCGATGTACGGGAACGAGCAGGCCCGCGACGTCCTGATCGAGCGCGTCGACCCGGCGACGCTGGAGCAGTTCCGGCTCTCCACGGCCGTCACCGCCCAGGACATCGCCATCCGCGCGTACGCCGAGGAGGGCGGGCGCCAGCACGTCGAGCAGTACCGGGCCGCCGTGCGCCAGGAGGCGGCGTCCGCCGCCCGCATGCGCCGCCTCCTCGCCGGGGTGCCCGGGCACGGGGACGTCGACCGGCTCCTCGCCAGGGCGACCGCCGACTCGCGCGCCTGGCGGGAGGGGTTCGCCGACCGGGTCGCGGCCGGGCCCGGCGGCCAGGGCATCGACCGCGGCGAGAGCCGGCTGGCGAGCCGCCTGCTCGTGCAGGCGCGCGGCGACATGACGCCGCTGCAGGCCGGCATCACCGCGCTGCACGACCGGGCCGCCGCGAAACTGAACTCGCGCGCGAGGACCGCCCAGTGGTCCACGTTCGCCGCGCTCGCCATGGTCGTGGTCGCCGCGCTGCTGCTCGCCGTGCTGTTCCGCCGGACCGTTCTGACGCCGGTGTCGACCCTGACCGGACGCGTCCGCGCCGTCTCGGAGGGCGACTTCGGGCACCGCCTCGACGTCCCCGGCCCCGCGGAGATCAACGAGCTGGCCGCGATCATCGAAGCGATGCGCGCCCGGATCATCGAGGAGTGGCGCACCAGCGAGGACAAGTCCCGCCGGCTCGACGAGCAGACCGAGGAGCTGCGCCGCTCCAACGCCGAACTGGAGCAGTTCGCCTACGTCGCGAGCCACGACCTGCAGGAGCCGCTGCGCAAGGTCGCGAGCTTCTGCCAGATGCTCGAACGCCGGTACGGGGACCAGCTAGACGAGCGCGGGAAGCAGTACATCGCGTTCGCCGTCGACGGCGCCAAGCGCATGCAGGCCCTGATCAACGACCTGCTGAGCTTCTCGCGCGTCGGGCGGATGTCGCGGCCCGAGGACTCCGTCGACCTCGACGACGTCGTCCGGCAGGCGCTGGACAACCTCTCCACGCTGCGTGAGGAGACCGGCGCCGAGGTGGAGGTCGCGGAGCTGCCCGACGTGCCCGGCGACCGCACCCAGCTGGTCCAGCTGTTCCAGAACCTCGTCGGCAACGCGATCAAGTTCCGCCGGGAGGGCGTGCCGCCGCACGTCACCATCAGCGTCCGCCGCGCCGGGGACGAGTGGGAGTTCGGCTGCGCCGACAACGGCATCGGCATCGACCCCCGCTACGCCGACCGGATCTTCCTCATCTTCCAGCGGCTGCACTCGCGCGAGGAGTACACCGGCACGGGCATCGGCCTGGCGCTGTGCAAGAAGATCGTCGAGTACCACGGCGGGCGCATCTGGCTCGCCGCCGGCGAGCACGCCGAGCCGGACGCGGAGCCCGCCCCCGGAACCACGTTCCGGTGGACGCTGCCCGCCCAGCCGTCGGCCGCCGACGGGGACGACGCCGAAGATCCGGACGACTGAGCATCCCGGGTGACCCGGGGCCGGGGCCGGGGTCGGCAAAGGCAGCCCGGCGTCAGGCGTTCCCGCCGTCCACGCCGACCTTGCCGGCGTCCGGGTCCCGGCCCGTCCAGTCGACGCACACGATCACCGCGTCGTCGGACGGCTCGGCGCCCTCGTGGAAGCCGACGTAGTGCCGGACCATGGTCCGGACGGCCTCGGGCGGATCCTGCAACCGGGTGGCGCGCATCGCCTGGAGCAACCCCGCGTCCCCGTACACGACACCGGCGGGCGACCGGGCGGCGTGCACGCCGTCGCTCACGATGACCAGCCGGTCGCCCGGCTCGACGGCGAACTCCTGGGGCACGTAGCGGGTGTCGCCGAACATTCCGAGCGGCATCTGCGCCTCGAACCCGATCCGGTCCGTGGCGCCGCCCCGCATCCGGGTGATCCTCGGCGAGCCCGCGTCGATGGCCCGGACCCGCCCGCCCGCGAGGTCGAACTCCAGGAGCAGCGCGTCCACGACCCGCTCGCCCCGGTGCCGTCCGAACAGCGCCTCGTCGGCGAGCTCGGCCTGCTCCACGATGTCGCCGCCGGACCGGCGCGCGTTGCGCAGCGCGCTGATCGCCAGATGGGTGAGCTCCGCCGACTCGGTGCCCGACCCCATCCCGTTGCTGACGGTCAGCGTGAACCGCTCGCCGGACGTGGCCCAGTCGAACGCGTCGCCCCACACCGCGTACGCGGGTTCGAGCTGGCCCGCGAAGCTGAGCTCGGACGCCTGGTAGGCGGGCGCGGGCAGCATGTCCCACTGCATCTCGGCGGCCAGCGTCAGCCGCGTCCGCCGGCGCAGGCGCCGGTACATGTCGGTGGCCTGGTCGGCGATCTTGAGGGCGCGGGCGAGCACGCCGGCGAAGTCGTCCAGCCAGAGCGGCCCGCCGTCCGGAAGCCGCACCGACAGGATCCCGATCCGCTCCCCCTTCACGGTCAGCGGCAGGTGGGCGAGCCCCTCCCCGTCGTCCCGGACGGTCCGCTGCGACGCGAACGCCCGGCCCGGCGGCGTGTTGTCCACGGAGACGTCGTCACCGGCGGAGACCGTCCGGACGAGGAACATCTGCCGGTAGTCGATCACCAGGACCTCGGTGTCCGCGCACCCGGCGTGCCGGCCGAGCACGTCGGCCGCGACGGGGATCACCTCGTTCGGCGGGGCCGCCCAGATCGCCTTCCTGGCCGCCTCGAACGGCCCGTTCTCCGCGCGTGCACGGTGCATCTCGATCCTCGCCCGTCGCCGCACGGCCCCGGCGGCCGGCGGACCCGCAGGTCCCGGGATGCCGTGGGCGACGTCGTGTGTAACAGTGGAGGGCATGGTGGCCACGTCGGGTGAGGACGCCGCGGACCTCGCGGCTGCGCTCGACGATGCGGCCTCCACCCTGCTGAACGTGTGGTCGCGCGCCCACAATGCCCCGGATGTCCCTATTCCGTCCACGCAACTGCGCGCGCTGTTCGTCCTGGAACGGGGGCCCGTCAACATCAGCAGGCTGGCGGGCGAGCTCGGCGCCCTGGTGTCGTCGGCGAGCCGGCTGTGCGACCGGCTGGAGGCCGCCGGCCTGCTCACGCGCGACCCTGGCCGCGACCGGCGCCAGGTCACCGTCCGGCTGAGCGGCGACGGGCAGGAACTGCTCGACCGGCTCCGGCTGCGGCGGCGCGAGAGCCTCACCCGCGTGCTGGCCGAGATGCCGGCGGCCGCGCAGGCCGCGCTGCTGTGGGGGCTCACCGAATTCCACGAGGCGGCCTCCGGCCTGGACGACGACGGCGGTTCCCTCTCCATGCTCGCGTGAACCGTCCATGGAATCCGTTTTCCCCGAAAAGTCGTGACCCTCCACAAAGCGCCTTCCAAATAGAGCATTATCTACATTTACAACGGCGGCCCCCGGAGTCTTTTTCGCCATTCTCGATACGGCCGCCTTCACTACTACTAACATCCCCGCTCATGGCGACCATACGTGCCCCTCGGCATTCCCTGCGCGCCGTCACCGCGGGCGCGATCATCGCTGCCCTGATCCTTTCCGCCGGCGGCTGCGGCGGCTCCTCCTCCGGGCACAGCACGGCGTCGGCCGGGACCGGCGGCGGTGGCCCCGCCCCCGCCGAGGCCCCCGAGGCCACGACCTACAAGACCCTCTCCGGCGCCCCGGCGGACACCACGCCCGACGGCGCCACCGACGGCCTCGTCGTGCACCCGACCAGCCCGGCACCGGTGTTCGACCGTCCGGCCGGCCACCGCTTCGCCACCCTCCCCACCACCGAACTCGGCGGCCCCACGTGGGTGCCCGTGGTGGAGACCTCGGGCGACTGGCGGAGGGTGCTCCTGCCGAGCCGTCCCAATGGGGCGACCGGGTGGATTCCCGGCACCGCGCTGAAGACCGCGCACACGCCGTACACCGTCCACGTCGACCTCGCCCGCAGGCGCCTCGTCCTGGAGAAGTCCGCGCGGCCCGTGGGCCGCTGGCCGGTCGCGGTCGGCGACGCCAAGACCCCGACGCCGACCGGCCGGACGTTCGTCATGGCGACGCTCGCCCCGGCCGAGAAGACGCCGAGCCCCATCGTCCTGCCGCTCGGTACCCACTCGGCGACCCTCGACACCTTCGGCGGCGGTCCCGGCACCGTCGCACTCCACGGCTGGCCCGACGCCTCGGTGTTCGGCAAGGCCGTCACGCACGGCTGCGTGCGCGTACCCGCGGACGCGCTGAAGGCGCTGTCCCGGGTGCCGCTCGGTTCCCTGGTGTTCATCTCGGCCTGACCGGCCGGCACCACCCCCAGCACTCACCAGAATCGGAGTAAGTTCATGCGTCACATCCATGCCGCCAAACGGATCGCCACGGCCGGACTGCTCGCCACCGGCCTCGTCGCGGCCGCCGCCCCGGTCCCGGCGTTCGCCGCCGCCCCCGGGAGCGAGGGCTCGGCGTACGGGCTGACCGTGACCGGACCGCTCGCCGTCCCGCCGGTGCCCGCCGTCTCCTCCAGCACCGGCACCGTCAGGAAGAGCGTGCTCCGCGAGAACCGCACCAAGCTGGTCAAGGCGTCCGCGCTGGACGTCGACGCCTCCGCCGCCCGCGCCCGCTCGGCCGTGACGCGCCTGTCCGTCCCGTCCGCGAAGCTGCTGGCCGACGCCGTCACCGCCAAGTGCACCGCCGGGCAGGGCGGCGCCCGCCTCGTCGGCGCCACGCTCGCCGGGAAGCACCTCGACTCCACCCCGCCGCCCAACACCACCGTCCCCGTCGACGTGGACGGCCTCGGCCGGACGGCCCTGATCCTCAACAAGCAGCAGCGCATGGCCGACGGACGCCTCGCCGTCACCGGCATGGAACTGGCCCTGCCCGGCAAGAAGGGCGCCATCCGGGTCGCGTCCGCCACCTGCGGAAAGGCCGCCGGCCCCGCGCACGGGCCGTCCGAGGCCCCCGCTCCGCGACCGGTCAAGCACGACCTGCCGGTCACCGGCTGACCGGCCCCCGAAGCCGCGGCCCGGCGGGCACCAGCCCGCCGGGCCGTTCCATGCCGTCAGGTCGCCAGCGACTTCTCGAAATGCACGATCGACCCGTTCCGGTGAGCGCGCGCGGCGATCTGGACCCCCTCCGTGAACGCCCGCATCAACCGGAGCCCCCGCCCGTGCTCGGCCAGCGGCGGCGCCTCCACGCGCTCCCACGCCGCGGCCCCGTCCGCCCCGTCCCCCGAGCCCCCGTCGATGACGTCCACGACGCACCGTGCCCCGTCCATCCGCGCCCGGACCTCGTACTCTTTTCCGGCCGCGGCATGCTGAATGACGTTCGCGCACGCCTCGCCCAGCGCGAGCGCGATATCGGCACGGACCTCGGAACCCACTCCGAGCCCGCGGAGAGAGGCGTCGAGCGTGTGCCGCACCAGCGGAGCGCTCTCCGCGTTCCTCGGCAGGGTCATTTCAAGAACGACCTCCATGCCAATCGCCTCCGTTCCCTCTAGCACACAGATTTCCCAGAGCTAACGGAGAGAAACCACATCTATTGCTTTCCGCATAGACCGGCACGGAGACCGAACCACCGAACGCGAAGATCTCAGCCCGCACCGCGACCACGCGACAACCCGGATGGTCGCGATCGCGTCCGAAGGCAGATGCGAGCGAAGCGAGAACCTGATCGCGCAGCGAGCCGCAAGGCGAGCCGGAGCGATGCCAGCGATCGCCCGCAGTGCTCGACGATGGAGGGCCGCCAAGGCCCGAAGGAGGAGAGCACTGCAATAAGCACTAGTCGTCGATCCACTTGCCGTGCGCTTCCCAGGCGGCCTGCTTGCTGACGCCCATCGCGCCGCCGATCTGGGCCCAGGAGGCGCCCGCGCGGCGGGCCGAGCGGACGGCGAGCTGCCGGCCGTGGACCGCCTTCCGCGCGATCACCTCCCCCAGCGCGAGGAGTTCGAGGACCTCCTCGCGCCCGAGCGGCGGTTCGCCGACGGCGTCCCGGACCCACAGCTCGTCGTACCGGGCCGCCGCGCTCGTCAGCGTGACGTCTCGCTCGATCCCATCTGGAGTGACCATGAAGCGAGTGTGTGCGTCAAGTGGTCCTGACGTCAAGCCTTCTTGACCTCCAGGGCGCATGCCTGCTTCACCCAGTCGGCGAACAGGGCGGCGTCGATGTCGTCCGGGGCGCGCAGCTTCACGCCGGCCATCTGCCTGGACATGGCCTCCAGGCGGCCCGAGCCGTCCTCGATCAGCTGGCCGTTCCAGAGGCCGAACGTCACGTACTTCGGGTACGCCTTGAGGAAGCACACGGGCTGCTTTCCGAGGCTCCAGGTCGGCTGACCGTGCCACAGCGCGGGCTTCACCTCGGGCATCGCCTCGCCGACCACCGCGAGCGCCTTCTCCAGGACGTCCCGCAGCGCCTCCGGCACGTCCGCCGTGTACTCCTGAACGTTCGCGTGCTTACCCATGTCGATCCCCTTTCGTCGCCAACGCGTCGCTCGGCGGGCGGGAGGATCGACAATCGGAAGAGATTTCTTGCATGTGGCGTGGGTCACTTGACCCTGGGAAGGTGCCGGGCAGACTGGGGCCGTGGTCAAGTCGCTGCGTCCTCAGAACTACAACGAGGTCCTGTACGTGGGGCACTTCTTCCGCAAGGGCGTGCCCGTGCTCATGGACCTGACGGATCTTACGGACGGCGACGCCAAACGCCTCGTCGACTTCGCCACCGGCCTGGTCTTCGGCCGCGGCGGCGCCCTCGACCGCGTCGACCGGAAGCTCTTCCTCCTCCAGCCCTGAGGCAGGGGCCGGCCGCCGCGGCGGCGGCCCGCCGGAGCCGCCGGGCGACGCATAGTTCGTCATACGAATTGCAGGCCGCCCTGGTGTTACGCTGGCCGAATGGTGAAGTCCGATGACGGTGAGATAGGGATCGTGGCCGCGCTGGTGCGGTCCGCGTTCCTGGTGGACGCCGTGTACGCCGAGTCGGGTCGGGAGCACGGCCTGACCTCGCAGCAGGGCCAGTTGCTGTGCGTGCTGATGGCGCGGCCGTACGGCATGAGCGAGTTGGGGGCGACACTGCGGCTGGCCAAGTCGAGCCTCACCGGCCTGGTGGACCGCACCGAGCGCAACGGCCTGGTCCGGCGCGAACCGGATCCGCAGGACACGCGCGCGGTGCGGGTGTCGCTCACCCCGCGGGGCAGCAGGCTCGCGGACGAGTTCTACACCGAGACCTGCCGGCGGATCGAGGGATTGCCGAGCGGTCTCAGCCAGGCCGAACGCGACACGCTCGCCGACCTCCTCGGCCGCGTCGTGCTGGAGAACGAGGTCCCCGCGGTCTTCCTCAAGCCGGGCGAAGGAGGAGGCTCCGGCACCCACGGCGGCTGACGCGCGACGCCGCGTTCCACAGAGGGACTTGCGGTTCGTAGTACGAACTATTACGGTTCGTACTGCGAACTTTGGACTTCTTCTGTGGAGCGTGCAATCATGAGTCGAACGGTAGCGATCGTCGGTGGAGGCTACGGAGGCGCCGCCGTCGCCAAGGCGCTGGAGTCCACGGCCGACGTGGTCCTCATCGACCCCCGCGAGGCCTTCGTCAACGCGGCCGCGTCGCTTCGGTCGCTGACCCGCCCCGACTGGGCCGGCAACATGTTCTTCCCGTTCGAGACGCTGCTGACGCGGGGCAGGGTGATCCGCGACCGCGCGGTGTCGGTGGACCCTGGCGGCGTCACCCTGTCCTCGGGCGAGCGCGTCGCGGCCGACTTCATCGTCCTGGCCACCGGCTCCAGCTACGCCTACCCGGCCAAGCCCGTCTCCGACTCGATCGCGGAGGCGCTGGACGACCTGCGCCGGACGCACAAGGAACTGCGCCAGGCCGGCAAGGTACTGATCCTCGGCGCCGGTCCCGTCGGCCTCGAGATGGCCGGGGAGATCAAGCACGTCTGGCCGGACAAGCGCGTGACCGTCGCCGACCCGGCCGCGGAGCTGCTGCCGGGCTTCGAGCCGCAGGTGGTCGAGGACCTGCACGGCCGGCTCGACGCCCTGGGGATCGACCTGCGCCTCGGCACCGCGCTCGCGGCGCCGCCGAGCACGGAGCCCGGCATGGCGGGCGACTTCACCGTCACCACGGGCCAAGGCGAGGAGATCAGCGCCGACATCTGGTTCCGCGCCTACGGGACCAGCGTCAACAGCGACTACCTCGCCGACGGCAGGCTCACCGTCCCGACGCCGCGGGGCCAGGTCCCGGTGACGGAGTTCCTCAACGTCAAGGGTCATGACCACGTCTACGCGGTCGGCGACATCACCGACATCGCCGAGGCCAAGATGGCCGGTTACGCGATGCAGCACGCAGAGGTGGTCGCCGCGAACATCACCGCCCGGCTGAACAGCGAGGAGCCCACGGCCACCTACCGGCCCCTGCCGTTCCCGATGATCCTCCTTCCGCTCGGCCCGGACGGCGGCGTCGGCCAGCTGCCCTCTCCCGACGGCCCCTTCGTCGCCTCGGCCGAGATGGTCGCCGAGTACAAGGGCGCGGACCTGTTCACCGGCCGCTTCGTCGACCAGTTCGGTCCCACCGCCTGAAAGGCTGGAAAACCGTGGAGTACACCCGCCTCGGCCGAAGCGGCCTGTCGGTGTCCCGGCTCGTCCTCGGCACCATGAACTTCGGACCGCAGACCTCCGAAGCCGACAGTCACACGATCATGGATCGTGCGCACGAACACGGCGTCAACTTCTTCGACACGGCGGACGTCTACGGCGTGCGGCCGGGCGACGGCGTCACCGAAAAGATCATCGGGCGGTGGTTCGGCTCCGGCGGCGGCCGCCGCGAGCGGACCGTCCTGGCGACCAAGGCCTACCTGCCGATGGGCGAGCGGCCCAACGAGGGCGGTCTGTCCGCCCTGCACATCCGGCGCGCGTGCGACGCGTCGCTCAGGCGGCTGAACACCGACCACATCGACCTGTACCAGATGCACCACATCGACCGGAGCACTCCCTGGGAGGAGATCTGGGAGGCGTTCACTGTTCTGCGCCAGCAGGGCAAGGTGCTGTACTTCGGGTCGTCCAACTTCGCCGGCTGGCACATCGCGCAGGCCCAGGAGGCCGCCCGTTCCCGGCACTTCCTCGGCCTGGTCTCCGAGCAGTCGAGGTACAACCTGATGACCCGGTGGGCCGAACTGGAGGTGCTGCCCGCCGCGCGGCACTACGGAGTGGGAGTGATCCCGTGGGGGCCGTTGAACGGTGGCGTGCTCGGCGGCGTCCTGCGCAAGCAGCGGGAGGGAGGCGCGGCCCGGGGCGCCTCGGGGCGTTCGGCGGTCACGCTCGCCCAGCATCGCGACGCCATCGAGGCGTACGAGAAGCTGTGCGCCGACCTCGGCGAGGACCCGGCCCACGTGGGCCTGGCCTGGCTGCTCGCCCAGGACGGGGTGACCGGCCCGATCATCGGGCCCAGGACCGTCGGACAGCTCGACGGCTCGCTGCGCGCCCTGCGGATCGTCCTCGACGAGACCACCCTCGCCAAGCTCGACGAGCTGTTCCCGCCGCCCGCGCCGAACGGGGCCAAGCCCGCCCCCGAGGCGTACGCCTGGTGACGCCTTCCCGACCCGAGCGCGCGAACATCCCTGACATGAAATGCAGAGCCTTGTCCGTACATGAACTCGTCTTCGGCTTCGGTGCGCACAGCACCTTCGACGACGGCCCGGAGCTGCTGCGCATGGCCCGCCAGGCCGACCGCGACGGCCTCGACCTCTTCTCGCTGTCGGACCACCCCTACATCGGCGAGCGCCTGGACGCATACGCGACCATCGGATTCATCCTCGGGGGCACGCGGCGCCTCGCCGGCCTGGCCAACGTCACCAACCTGCCGACCAGGCCCGCGCCGATGCTGGCGCGGACGGTGGCGGCCCTGTCGGAGCTCTCGGGGGGCCGCATCGTGCTCGGCATGGGCGCGGGCGGGCTGTGGGACCGGATCTCCGACATGGGGGTGCCGCGGCTGTCGCCGTCCGACGCCGTGGACGCCTTCGAGAAGGCGATCGTCCTGGTGAAGAAGCTGTCGGGCGGGGGACCGCCGGTCACCCATCGGGGCCGGCACTACCGGGTGGAGCGGATCGAGCCGGCCCCAGTCGCGGCGCCTCCGGTGTGGACCGGCTTGGTCGGGAAGAAGTCCCTGGCCGCCACGGGCCGGGTGGCCGACGGGTGGATCCCCGGGCACGCGGCGGACTGGCTCAGCGAGCGCTACCAGACGTCGCGGCCGGTCATCGACGAGGCGGCGGCCGCCGCCGGCCGCGCCCCCGGGGAGATCCGCACGGTGTTCAATCTCCCCGGGCGCATCACCGACCGGCCGCTGCCGGCCACCCGCGACCGCGACGGCCGCTGGATCGGCGGTTCCGTCGGGCAGTGGGTCGAGGAGCTGACCGGCGCCGTCATCGAGCACGGGGCGTCCGGCTTCACCCTGTTCTCTCCCGAGGGCGGCACCCAGGACATCGCGTCGGTCGGCCGCTGGGCCGCGGAGATCGCTCCCGCGGTGCGGGAGGCGGTCGCGAAGGAACGCGGCCGGCCGCGGCGGGACTGAGGGCCGCTCCGCTCAGCCGAGCTGTTTGAGGATGCGCCTGGCGGTGCTCTGGATGTGGACCTCGTCCGGGCCGTCGTAGATGCGGGCCTCCCGGGCGTGGCGGTACATGCGGGAGAGTGGGGTGTCGTCGGTGAGGCCGGCGGCGCCGTGGACCTGGATGGCGCGGTCGATGACGTTGTGCAGCATGCGGGCGCCGACGACCTTGATGGCGCCGATCTCGATGCGGGCCTGGTCGCCCGCGTCGATCCGCTCGGCGGCCTGGAGGGTGAGCATGCGGGCGGCCTGGATCTCGGTGTAGGAGTCGAAGACGTGCTGCTGCATCAGCTGCTTCGCCGAGAGCGGCTCGCCGAACGCGACGCGGGAGCCCAGGCGGGCGCACATCAGCTCGAAGGCGCGCTGGGCCTGGCCCAGCCAGCGCATGCAGTGGAAGATGCGGCCGGGGCCGAGGCGCTCCTGCGCGATCACGAAGCCGTGGCCGCGCGGGCCGAGGAGGTTGTCCGCCGGGACCCGGACGTCGTTGTAGGCGACCTCGTAGTGGCCGCCGTTCAGCCCGAGGACGGGCGTCTCCCGGACGATCTCGTAGCCGGGCGTGTCCGTCGGGACGATGATCATGCTGAAGGAGCGGTGCGGGGGCGCGTCCTCGGGCTCGGTCCGGCACATGACGGTGGTGTAGGCGGCCTCGCCGGCGCCGGTGGTGAACCACTTGCGGCCGCTGATGACCCAGTGGTCTCCGTCCAGGACGGCCGTCGTCCTGAGCTGGGTGGGGTCGGAGCCGGCGTGGGCGGGCTCGGTCATCGCGAAGCTCGGCGAGACCTCGCCGGCGACCATGGGGGCGAGGTAGCGCTCGCGCCAGCGGGGGCTCGCGTACCTGTGCAGCATGAGCGAGTCCTGGAGGGTGAACGTGCCGAGGGCGAGCTGCCCCCACTCGCTGCGTCCCTGCACCTCGTTGACGTAGACGTAGTCGAGGAACGGCATGCCGCCGCCGCCCAGCTCTGCGGGGTGGCCCAGTGCCCAGAGGCCCTCGTCCTTCGCCTCCCGGCGCAGCTTCAGGAGTCTCTCGCGGTCGCCCGCGTTGAGGGCGGGCTCGGCCGGCTCGACGCGTTCGGTCATGAAGGCGTGGACGGCGTCGCGGACGTCACGGACGCGGTCGGGCACGGGGAACAGCATCAGCCCTCCCCGGTGAGGTCGGCGGAGATGTCGCGGTCGCCGTACCCCTCGGGCGCCGCGACCTCGACGACCGGTTCGGGGCGGTCGTCGAACTCCAGCCGCAGCGCCCGCGACATCGTCGCGTGCATGTCGTACATGCAGGTGATGTAGGTGAGCTGGAGGATCTCCTTCTCGGGGAGGTGCTCGCGCAGGACCTCGAAGACGCCGTCGGGGACGCGCCCGCCGTCCAGGACGAGGCAGTCGGCGTAGGCGAGCACGGCGCGTTCGAGGGGCGAGTAGCAGTCGGCCGTCTGCCAGTGCGGGATGGACTCGATCTTCTCCTCGGGCATGCCGAGGGCGCGCATCTGCTTGCAGTGCTGGGAGAAGACGAACTGGCTGCCGCGCGCCCACCCGGCCCGGCACTGGCCGAGCTCGCGCAGGACGGGGTCGAGGTCGGCGCCCCGGTACAGGGCGAAGCCGCGGACGGCGTGCCGGAACACGTCCGGGGACTGGGCGAACACCGTCCACCAGTCGCCGGGCGAGCCGGTCGCGGTGCCGTGGTCGGCGGCCGGGTCGCGGTCGGGCGCGAAGAGGCGGTCGTAGAAGAAGAGGATCTGCTCGTCGGTGACTTCGGCGCGGGGGACCTCACGCAGTCGCGGCATGCTCGTCCTTCCCGGCGGTCCGGTCGGCGGCGGTCTTCGGTTCGTGGGAGACGTCGGACGCGTCGAACGTGCGCGTCCAGCAGGCGAACTCCAGGAGGATCCCGTCCGGGTCCTGGAAGTAGAACGACCGGACGAAGACGCCGTCGTGCACGTCGGCGGCGACGCCCAGCGGGCTGTCGTCGTGGTTGAGGACGGGGCTGACGGTGACGCCCTTGTCCTTGAGCCGCCGCCGGTACTCGTCGAACTTCTCGGTCGGGACGTGGAACGCGACGTGGTTCATCGACCCGACGGCGCTGAGCAGTTCGCCCTGCTCGGGCCGCCCCTTGGGGGCGGAGACGCCGGGGACGCCGTCCGGCGCGTCGGGGAACCAGAAGAACGCCACGCAGTCGCCGCCGCCGCAGTCGAAGAAGAAGTGCTGCCCCATCCCGCCCGGCAGGTCGATGGTCTTGATCAGGGGCATGCCGAGGACGCCGGAGTAGAAGTCGACCGTGCGTCGCATGTCCGACGACACCAGCGCCAGATGGTTGATGCCGCCGAGCTCGAACTCGGTGTTCATGGAACCTCCTTGCGGCGGGAGAGCGCCACGGAAGTTGACTTGACAGTCATATCAACTTGCCTGATGCTCGGATACCGTTCCCGGGTTGTCAACCCCCGGCGAGAGGAACCACGGCGATGCCCAGCGGCGACGACCCCGGCGCCCGGCCGCTCACCGAGCGCGGCGCCCGGACCAGGGAGCGCCTGCTCGCCGCCGCCCGCGAGGTCTTCGAGGAGCGCGGCTTCCTGGAGACCCGGGTCGCGCACATCACCCGGCACGCGGGCGTCGCCTACGGCTCCTTCTACACCTACTTCCCCACCAAGGAAGCGGTGTTCCTGGAGGTCGCCGACCGGCTGTTAGAGGAGATGACCGACCACGCGCTCGTGCCGTCGGCGGGGCCGGGCCCCGCCGACCGGGTCCGCCGCGCCAACCGCGCCTACTACGAGGCCTACCTGCGCAACGCGCGGATGATGGCGATCATCGAGCAGGTCGCCACGTTCAACGAGGAGTTCCAGGAGCTGCGGCGCAAGCACCGGGCCTCCTCGGTGGGACGGTCCGCGCGGGTGATCGCGCGCTGGCAGCGGGAGGGGCTCGTCCCGTCCGACATCGACGCGGAGACGGCGGCGGGCGCGCTCGCCACGATGGTCGACCACTCCCTGTACCTGTGGATCGTCCAGGGCAGCGATCCGCAGGGCGCCGAACGCCTCCTGGAGACCCTGGACACCCTCAGCGTCCGCGCCCTCGGCCTGCCCGACTAGGAGATCCATGGAACCGACCCGCGACCTCGCCGCCGCGCTGGCGGACCGGCTCGGCGCGCGGATCACCGGGCTGCGCCGGCTGTCCGGCGGCGCCAGCCGGGAGACCTGGGCCTTCGACGCGGACGGCCGTCCGCTCGTCCTGCGCCGCGACCCGCCCGACTCCCTCGACCCCACCGCGATGGGCCGCGAGGCCGGCCTGCTCGCCTCGGCCGCGCGGGCCGGCGTCCCGGTCCCCGGGCTGGCCGACCACGGCGACGACCTGGACGGCGCCCCCTACATGGTCATGGAGCGGCTGTCCGGGGAGACGATCCCGCGGCGGCTGCTGCGCGACGAGCGCTTCGCGGGCGTCCGCCCTCGCCTCGCGCGCGAGCTGGGCGGCATCCTGGCCCGGCTGCACACGATGTCGCCCGTTCCGGGGCTGCCCGACGACGACGCCCTCTCGGCGCTCACCGAGCACTACGCGACGTTCGAGGCCCGTCCGGCGGTGGAACTGGCGCTGCGCTGGCTGGAGGAGCACCGTCCGGCGCCCCGCGGCCGGACCGTCGTCCACGGCGACTTCCGCAACGGGAACCTGATGATCTCCCCCGGCGGCGTGACCGGCGTCCTGGACTGGGAGCTCACCCACCTCGGCGACCCGGCCGAGGACCTCGGCTGGCTCTGCGTGAAGGCGTGGCGGTTCGGCTCACCGCACCCCGCCGGCGGCTTCGGGACGCGCGAGGACCTCCTCGCCGGCTACGCCGCCGCCGGGGGCGCGCCGCCCACGCTCGACGAACTCCACTGGTGGGAGGTCTACGGCACTCTCCGCTGGACGATCCTGTGCCGCCACCAGGCCGAGCGCTTCCTCAGCGGCTCCGACCCGTCGATCGAGTACGCCGTCCTTGGCCGGAAGGTCTGCGAGCAGGAGCACGACCTGCTGCTGGCGCTGGGGTTGACGCAGCCGACGACCGTCCAGGACCCCTTGGAAAGGGCGGCCGCGCCGGACAACGCACCGCACGACCGTCCGGACGCCCACGCTCTCATCGACGCCGTGGGCGCGTTCCTCGCGCAGGCCGAACAGCCCGACGACCGGCTCCGCTTCCATGCACGCGTCGCCGCGTCCGCCCTGCGCATGGCCCGCAGGGAGCTCCTCCTGGGCGAGGCCCACAGGATCGCCCATCAGAACCGGCTGAAGCCTCTCGGGTGCGCGACCGACGCCGAACTCGCGGAGGCCATCCGGACGAGCGCTCTCGACGACCGGATGGACGAGGTCGTGGCCGCGGTGCGAGCCTCGGTGACCGACAAACTCACGGTCGCGAATCCCCGCCACCTCTCCCTCCCCGGCGGCTGACGGACCTCGCCGTCCACGAACGGCGGCGAGCCACCGGCCCGGGGGCCGGTGGCTCGCGATCAGGGCGACGCGGACAGTTCAGCAGTACTTCGAGGAACCCGTCCGACCCCACGAGCACTTGTCCGCCACCCGGCCATCGGGGTAAAGCAGGTACGCGGTGTCACCGGTGTTGTTCCACACGTACCACTTCCGGCCCCAATAGCGGTGCGTCGCGCTGTTGGAGCCCCTGCCGGTGTGAAGGTAAACCGACTTGCGGCCCTTCAAGGTGAAGGAACCGAAGGTGTACGTGTACCCGGTCTTGTCGCGGACCTTGACCCCCTTCAAGCTTCTGGACGTCTTCGACGTGTTGAACAGCTGCACCCATTCGCCGTTCAGCGACGTGTTCGACCCCTTGTCGCTCCCGGGCGAGTCGTAGTACACCCGGTAGATCTGCACGGCGCTCGCGGCCTCCGCCGGCGGCGCCACCAGCACCCCGCCCGCCACCGCGACGGCGGCGGCCCCCGTAACGAGAAGCTTCCTCACCCCAGGGCATCCCTTCCGATCGACGAATCCCTAGATGTACCGGTATTCACCGAACCGTGGGGGGTTCTGGCCATGTCCGGGCCGGACGCCAACCGCGGGCCGCGACAGCGCGTCCCACTTACCGCGTTGTCCCAGGTGGTCCGGGGAAACACGGGGTGCTCAGGCCTCCTCGGGATCGCGGCCGACCGCGTGCCGGCCGCCGTCCACGGGCACCACGGCGCCGTTGACGAAGCTCGCCTCGTCCGAGAGCAGATAGGCGACGGCGGCGGCCACCTCCTCCGGCCGCCCCACCCGCCCGACCGGATGGAGCAGGCGCATCTCGTTCTCGATGCGCGCGGCCTCCGCGGGCTCCTGCCGCCGGAGGAGGCCCTCGTACCGCTCGGTGGTGATCGACCCGAGCGCGACGACGTTCGTCCGGACGCCACGCGGCCCGTAGTCGACGGCCAGCGCGCGGCTCAGCCCCTCCACCGCCGCCTTCGCCGTGGCGTAGGGCAGCGAACCGCGCACGGGGCGCTGCGCCTGATGCGACGAGACGTTGACGATGGCGCCGCCCGTCCCCGCGCCCAGGAAGCGCCGGACGGCGGTCACGGACCCCACCACCGCCGGGTCGAAGTTCAGCGCCACGAGTCCGAGCAGCTCCTTCGGGGACGGATCGACGGCGTCCCGGAACACAGCCGCGTTGTTGACCCAGCCGGCGAGCGTCCCCGCCTCCTGCGCCACGTCGGCGGCCCGCTCCGCGACCTCCTCGTCCGCCGCGCTCCCCACGACCGCCGTCACGTCCGCCCGGTCCCGCGCCCAGCCCACCGCCGCCGCGTCCATCTCGACGACGACGACATGCCCGCCGTCCGCCGCCAGCCGCTCCACGATCGCCCGTCCGACGCCGCGCCCGCCGCCGGTCACCACGTAAGCCCGCTTCACGCCGCTCCTTCCCCTCGACCACCTCCATGATCGCCCGGTCCGAGGAGCCCTGGGCGGCGGCGTGTCCTCTTCGGACGTTTCCGCTGATGCGACCCGCGTCCCGCACTCTCCGCGATAGGTTCGCCACGTTCCGGAATGGGTCACGATGAACCGGAGGGGCCATGCATGCGCGGGACTCACTGGACCCGTCACGTTCGATGTGGCATCTCATCGCGGTTCATCTGCGCCGCTACCGCGAAGCGAACGGCATGTCGGGGCAGGCTCTCGGCGACCTCCTCGACTGCGACCGCTCGACCGTCTCCAGATACGAGTCCGCGACGCTTCGCCTCAAGCCGTCCCACGCCGAGGCCGTCGACCGCGTCTGGAACACCGGGGGGATGTTCACGAACCTGGTCGGCTTCGCCGGGATGACGGACGAGGGCGACTGGCTCTTATCCCTCGCCGAGTTCGAGCGGCGCGCGTCCCGGATCCGCATGTGGGAGCCCACCGTGATCCCCGGCCTCCTCCAGACTCCGGACTACACCAGGGCGGCGCTGACGGCCGGGCCGGGGAACGGTCTGGACGCCGACCTGGAGCGGCGGAGCGCCCGCAAGTCCGCCGTCCTCGACAGGGAGACCCCGCCCCGGTTGACCGCGTTCCTGAGCTGGGCCGCCCTCGCGCAGCTGATCGGCTCGCGCGAGATCATGCGCGACCAGATCGCCCACCTGCTGGCCCTCGGCGAACTGCCGCACGTCACCCTCCGCGTGGTCGAGAACCAGGCGGGAGCCCACCCGGGCCTCGACGGGCCGATCACCGTCCTCACGGTCGACGAGCGCGACCTCGCGTACGACGAGGCGACGACGCGGGGGCGGTTCCTGATGGATCCGCCCGCCGTCCAGGAAGTGATCGTGAAATACGATTCGATCAGCGACATCGCCGCTCCGGTCGGCCCTTCCAGGCTCCTCCTGGAAGCCGAACTGGAGCGATGGGCATGACCTTCCGGCGCAGGTCGAGCCGCGGCGGCCGACGCGGAACCCGCGCCGCACCTCGGATGCGCCGCCCATCGATTCAAGCGCCGTGGCGATTCTGGTTCTGGCTCGCCATGGGCCCGCGCCGGAGCGCTTTTTCGTGAACACGGGGCACGCCGGCCAGGGCGCTATCGGACACCAGTTCGACCGCGCCGTTATCGCGCCACTCCGGAACTCATCGAGTATGCGCGGAGTAGGGCCCGTCCCGGCCGCGATTAACACCCCAGTTGAAGGTTTTTCACCGGCCGGACATCCGGACAGGACGAAGTTTCCCGCCCGTGACCTGCACGAACTCGCTCCGCCATCCATAAAGGTCCCGCTGGCGGGACCTTTATGGGATGTGCCCTAAATCGCGCCACGACAGTATCCAGGATCGAATGGCATAAGTCGAGCCATGGCGGGACCGGCGGGACCGGCGGAACCGTCCACCTGTGGACGCCGACAAGGGCAATTCGAAATAGGTTCCCATCTGCGATACGTGTTGAGATGAGGAAGGTCCCCAGTCATCTCGTGGAAGGTGATCGCCGGTGGCGAACGTACTGGAAGAACGCGGCGGGCTGCGGTCGGTGGTGCATTTGCTCAACACGCGTCACCACCGCGCGGCCCTGAACATCTACGCATTCATCGTCATCGCCCACTGGGCCGAGCACATCGTCCAGGCCATCCAGATCTGGGTGCTCGGCTGGCCGGTGCCCGAGGCGCGCGGTGTGCTGGGCGTGCCGTTCCCGTGGCTGGTCACCTCGGAGTGGATGCACTACGGCTACGCGCTGATCATGCTGATCGGGCTCGTCCTGCTGCTGCCCGGGTTCACCGGACGGGCCCGCACCTGGTGGGGGATCTCCCTCGGCATCCAGGTCTGGCACCACTTCGAGCACCTGCTGCTGCTGGTGCAGGCGATGTCCGACTCCTACATCGCCGGACGTCCCGCGCCGACGAGCATCATCCAGCTCCTGGTGCCGCGCGTGGAGCTGCACCTGTTCTACAACACGCTCGTCACCATCCCCATGGTGGTGGCGATGTACCTGCACCGCAGGCCGAACGCGTCCGAGCGCGAAGCCATGCGCTGCTCGTGCGCCGTACCGCTCCAGCGCAGGCCCGTCCCCGAAGCGGCGTGACGGCCGGTGACCCTCGAAGAGTCGCGGACCGCGCCGGCCCGGCGCACGCGGGGGGTCACGCCGTTCGGCGTGCTCATGGCGGTGTTCGGCCTGCTCCTGGTGTACCTGGTGATCCCCAACGCCGGGTCCGTGCTGCGCGCGTCGCAGGCGGGCAAGGGCACGCCCGGCGTCTTCACCGCGCGCGAGCGGAGCTGCATCCGGCACCCCGGCCATGAGGCGTGCACGCTGCGCGGGGCCTTCCGCTCCGACGACGGCTCGGTGGAACGTCCCACCGTGGCCCTGTACGGCAGCGGCAAGGGCCTGCGCGAGGGGGGCACCGCCCGCGCCCGGGACGTCGGCCGCTCGGGGACGGTGTACCTGCGGGACGCGTCCCACGAGTGGATCATGAATGTGCTGCTGCTGGCGGCCGGCGGTCTGCTGATCTTCGTGGGCCTGCGCCGGCTGCCGGCGCGCCGCGGGCGGGGAACCGGATCAGGCGGGTCCGGATCAGGTGAGTCCGGACCCGGCGGGTGAGGCCTCGCAGAGTTCGACGATCCGCTCGCAGGCCTCGGTGATGTCGGTGACCGGGAGGCCGCCGGTCTCCCCCGTGCCGGTGCGCCATCGGAACCTGGCCTCCTCGCACCAGACGGTCAGGCCGCGGCCGTCGGTGAGGGCGGCCCGGGCGGCGCCCTCCGCGGGCCGGAAGTGGCCGAGGCCCCGCTGGCCCAGCAGGGTCTGGAGGTCCTTGGTGGCGTAGGGGCCCTCGACCCTCCACGCGTCGCGGCGGCGGACGGTGCGCGGGAGCGGCAGGGCGAACCAGGTCGCCTTGCCGCGGGCCGCCGGCGTCCGCAGCCGCGACCGGGACGGGTGGTGTCCCCACCGGCCCTGCGTGAGGAGCTCGACGATCTTCAGGCCGCGGCCGTGGTCGGACCGGTGGGGGGCGATGCCGGACTGCCGCCAGTCCCGGTGCGTGTCGAACGCCTTGACGACCAGTTCGTCGCGGCCGTGTCCGTCGCCGCGCTGGTAGACCCAGAGTTCCGCGCCCGATGCGCCTTCGTGCGGCATGGCGTGCTGCAGGACGTTCGTGGCGAGTTCGCTGACCATGAGCTTGATGTCGTGGACGTCCTGGACGGACAGGCCGAGCGCCGGGAGGAGGGCCGTGACGTGGGAGCGGGCGACGCGGGCGATGGAGTCGTCGGCGGGCAGGGGCAGTGCCGCGCAGCCGCCGTCCTCCAGTCTCCAGGGGATCTCGCACATTGTCGCGGCCTTCGTCATGGCGCCCACCTCGGGGTTGCGGAGACATTCGCATTTCAGACAATCGCGACATGAGCCTTTTGCTTCGCGAGTCGCTATGTGTGAATCACAGATGTAGCCTCGCACATCTTCCGCCGCCGGGCCCGCATCATGGCAAGAAAGTTGCATCTGCGAGTGAGACGTTCACTCATACACCCAAATGCCCTCATAACACCCTTCAGCGCCGCGTCCCCCGCGTGTACCGGCGAACACCGGAACGGCCCGCCCCGCGCGCTGTAGCGTGGTCGGCGCCTGAGAGAGGGCCGCACACAATGAGAGATCCCCCAGGGGTGCAGCCCTGGGGGATCTCGTGTGCGGCCCGGCCTCAGCGGTCGTAACGGCCGGCCCGCACGTCGTCGAGGAAGGCGGCGAGCACGGACCGGGAGACGACGTGCACCCCGGCCTCCGGTGTCCTGCTGTCGCGCAGCGCCGCGGCCGTGTCGAGATCGGCGACCTCGACACAGCCCCCGTTGCTGCTGGCGCTGGCGGTCGCCTTGACCCACCGTGCCTGAGAGAGGTCCATGTCGGTGCTACTCCAGAATTGAGATCGACTTCCTCAGATGCTCCGCGGTGTCGGCGGGACCGAGCGCCGCCTGGCGGATCTGCTCGAAGATCTCGTCATAGGCCTCCACGTCGTCGGGGGTGCCGATCTCCTGGACGTCCGCGTCGTTCTCGAGGAAGACCATGGGCGGCTCGCCGCCGGGGAACCGGAAGATGTTGACCAGCGTGGACATGCCCGGGTGCATCCCGTCGGCGAGGCGCAGCAGCCTCAGTTCCACGTTCGGGCGCTCGGAGACGGCGAGCAGGTGGGCGAACTGGGCGCGCCGGTCGCCCGGGTCCCCCCACTCGTACAGCAGGGACGCCTCGGTGATGACCGCGGTCAGCTCCGGCGCCGTCCCGTCCCCGCGGTCGAGGATCTGCTGCCGGCGCAGCCGCGCCCGCATCGCGCGCTCCCGCCACTCCGGCGTCCTCGTCCCGACCGACAGCAGCGCCTGCATGTACGGCAGGGTCTGCAGGAGCCCCGGCAGGACCAGCGGCATGACCACCCGGATGCTCGACGCGTCGCTCTCGAAGCCCGGGAACTCGTTGTCGAACACCTCGGGGTAGTCACGCCACCAGGCCCGCTGCCGGGCGCGGCCCGCCAGTTCCTCCAGCTCGCCGAGATCGCTGCCCTCGTAGATGCGCGCTAGGTCGCGGATGTCGCTGAGCTCGGGCCGGACCCAGTTGTTGGCCTCGAACCGGCCGACCTTCCCCCGTCCCCAGTTCAGCCGGTCGCAGACCTGGTTGGCCGTGTATCCGGCCTCGACGCGCAGCTCCTTCAAGCGGCGTGCCAGCCCCCGCTTGGCGATGGTGGCCCCGTAAGCGTCGCTCACCGGCGCCACCTCCCTCGACCTAGGGCCGGCATCAGCATCCGCCTTCCGAATTCGTGAAACAAAGATCTGGCCGGTTCAGGAAACGGCGTGGTCGAACTCCCCTTTCCGCACCCCGTCGAGGAAGCAGGCCCACTCGTGCTCGTCGAACACCGAGATCAGTTCCCCGGACGTGCGCAGCAGCGTCCACTCGCCGGCGAAGGCGACCTCGATGCCGCCCTCGTCGGTCTCCGAGCGCCGCCACTCCAGGTCGCCCGGGTCGACGCCCAGCTCCTCGACGGACGGCTTCCTCATCCTTCCCTCCTCGCCACCGCGCAGTACGCCCACCGCGAGCCGTCGCTGTCGGCCGCGTCGGGGTCCTCAGCGCCCCATTCACCGATATAGCAGACCTTCGCCGCCGCCCCCTCCCACGGCGGGACGATCTCCATACCGGTGAAGAAGCGCTCGACCTCCGCACGCGACCGCAGGTGGACGCTCGCGGTGGTTCGGGCGTACACGTCCCTGACCGTGCCGACGGCCCGGTCGGCCTGCCGGTCGCCGGTGCCGGCGGACAGCACCAGGTAGCTGCCGGGCGCGAGCCGGTCCATGTACCGCCGGACGAGGCCCCACGGGTCGTCCTCGTCGGGGACGAAGTGGACCAGCGCCACGACCAGCAGCGCGACGGGCCTGGTCAGGTCGATCATCCTGCCGGCGGCCTCGTTCCCGAGCACCCCCTCGGGGTCGCGGAAGTCGGCCGTGACGAACGCCGTCCCCGTGGAACCCGCCAGCAGCTTCTCGGCGTGGGCCCGCACCATCGGGTCGTTGTCGGCGTACAGGACGCGCGCGTCGGGAGCGACCGCCTGGGCCGCCTCGTGGGTGTTGTTCATCGTCGGCAGGCCCGCGCCCACGTCGATGAACTGCCGGACGCCGCGCTCGGCCAGCCATCGCACCGAGCGCTGCAGGAAGCCGCGGTTCGCCCAGGCCGCGTCCCCGGCCTCCGGCATGTTCGCCAGGACCTTCTCCGCCGCCGCGCGGTCGACCGCGAAGTTGTCGGTGCCGCCCAGGTAGTAGTCGTACATCCGGGCGGGGGTCGGAACCGTGGTATCAACGCCGGGCGGAGCCTGCTCGGTGTCGCTCACCCATCGCTCCTCGCCGCAACTTGTGATGCACGAATTATGAAGCAAGGGTCGCCCTTCCCGGGCCGCTTCCGCAAGGGTTCCCCGACTCCCCTCGTCCTCTCCCGCGGGGTTCCCGCTCCCTTTCAGGGGCATGACCGGCCCAAAGGGGGAAAGGCATGAAAACCGAATCGGATCTCTTGCTACGCCAGCTCTCGCTGCAGTTCATCGGCAACGCGACGATGCTCCTGCGCTGCGGGCCGTTCACCCTGCTGACCGACCCCAACTTCCTGCATCGCGGACAGCGGGCCTATCTCGGGTTCGGGCTGTCCTCCCGGCGGCTCACCGACCCCGCCCTCCAGGCCGGCGACCTCCCGCGCCTGGACGCCGTCGTCCTGTCCCACCTGCACGGCGACCACTGGGACCGGGTCGCCCGCGCGAAGCTCGACCGGGGGCTGCCCATCGTCACCACGCCCCACGCGGCCCGGCGCCTCCAGGGATGGCACCGCTTCCGCCACGCGGTCGGCCTGCGCACCTGGGAGGCGCACAACCTCGTCAAGGACGGGGCGCTGCTGCGCATCACGTCCATGCCGGGCCGGCACGCCCCCGGCCCCGCCCAGTGGCTGCTTCCGCCGGTCATGGGCAGCCTCCTGGAGTTCGGCCCCGCGGAGGGCGACGTGCGGTTCCGCCTCTACATCACCGGCGACACCCTGATGTTCGACGGCATCCAGCAGATCGCCCGGCGCAACCCCGACATCGATCTGGCCGTGCTCCACCTGGGCGGCACCACACTGCCCGGCGGCCTCGTGGTCACCATGGACGGCGCCCAGGGCGCGGACCTCGTCGAGACGATCCGCCCGGCGACCGCGGTACCGGTCCACTACAACGACTACGCCGTCATGAAGTCGCCCCTGGACGACTTCCGGCGCGAGCTGGAGCGTCGGGGACTGTCTGACCGGGCCACGTACGTCGCGCCGGGGGAGACCCACGCCTTCGGTCACCCGTGAGCCGGGCATATCTGCTGTGAGCTGGGTAAATACCTCGGGGAACCTATGGTTGGACAGGACATGTTCGAGATCGAGGACATCCGTCAATGGCGCGGGCGGAACGTGATCGACCCGTCCGGGAGCAGGATCGGGCCGCTGGAGGCGGTCTACGTGGACACGCTCACCGACCAGCCCTCGTTCGCCACGGTCCGGGTCGGCCTGCCGACCCGGCAGCGCCTGGTGTTCGTGCCGCTGGCCGGATGCACGCTGGGCCCGGACCACCTCCGCGTCGCGCACGACAAGAAACAGGTCAAGGGCGCTCCGGGGATCGACACCAACGGTGAGCTGTTCGCCGATGCCGAACCCGAGGTCTTCGCCTACTACAAGCTGCCCTACAGGGCCGCGCCGGAGGAGCGGCTCCTCGCCCGCCGCTGACATCGGCCCGGTCTGCTAGCGCCCGTCGAGCAGGGGGCGGCGCGGGTCCCACTCCGTCCCGTCGCGCCGGTCGCGGCGGCGCCGTGCGATGCCCGACAGCGCCTCCAGCACGACGCGGTTGGCCAGGGCCGAGGTGATGTCGGCGTTGTCGTAGGGCGGGGAGACCTCCACGACGTCGACCCCGACGACCGGCAGCTCGTAGGTGACGCGCCGGACCGCGTCCAGGAGCTCGCGCCCGGTCAGCCCTCCGGGCTCGGGCGTGCCGGTGCCGGGGGCGTGGCCCGGGTCGCACACGTCGATGTCGACCGACAGGAACACCCCGTCGCACTCGTCGGTGGCGATCTCGAACGCCTCCGTCAGGCACTCGTCCAGGCCGCGGGCGACGATCTCGGACATCTCGTAGGAGCGCATGCCCTGCGCGGACATCCACTCCAGCGTCTCGGGACCCGGCCAGTACCCGCGCAGGCCGAGCTGCAGGAACCGGTCGCCGCGCACCGCCCCGGACTCGATCAGCCGCCGCATCGGCTGCCCGTGCCCGATCAGCGAACCGAGGTTCACGTCGCCCGTGTCGGCGTGCGCGTCGAAGTGGACCATCGAGACCCGTCCGGCGCCCAGATGGTCGGCCACGCCGGCGGCGTCGGGCCACGCGATCGTGTGGTCGCCGCCGAGGATGAGCGGGATCGTCCCGGTACGGGCGACCGCGTACACCGCCTCCTGAAGTGATCGGACGGACCGCTCGGCGTCTCCGGAGTACATCTCGACATCGCCGGCGTCGTAGACCGTGAGATCGCCCCGGAGGCCGTCCACCCGCAGGGCCAGGGACGGGCGCGAGCCATCGTGGGGCAGGTAGCAGGACTGCCGGATGTACTGCGGCCCGAAGCGGGTCCCCGGCCGGTGGGACGTCCCGCCGTCGAACGGCGCCCCGATGATGACCACGTCGGCGTCCTCGTACGTGGACGGGTCGGACCAGGTGCAGCGCGGCACCCCGAGGAACGTGATGTCAGGGCCGAACTGCGAACCGTACCTTCCGGGCATTCGCCACCTCCACCGTCTCTCTTCCCCCACCGGGCTCATCCGATGTGCGGACGGCCCCGTCCCGGACGGATTCCGGGACGGGGCCGCGGCGGCGGGCGTCAGCCGCCGATACCGGAGCCCTCCGCGGCCGCGATGATCGTCGTCGCGTCCTCGGGCAGCAGGTGGCCGGCGCTCACCGACGCCTGCGCGGCCGCCCGGACCTTGCCCACGTAGTCGGCGTGCGTCGGGTACAGCACGCCGAGCACGGGCTCCGCCGTCCACGGAAGGGACGGATCGGACGGGTCGCCCGCGTCATGCCGGTCCCAGGGATCGGCGCCGCCGTTCCACGGGTCCCGGGCGCCGTAGAGGCCGCAGAAGACGCCGCTGCCCGCGGTGTCGCGCATTCCGGTGAGCGTCCGGGTCGGCACCGCGACGTCCGGCAGCCGGACTCCCCCGGTCGCCAGCCCGGTGCGCGGGTCGCGCAGCACCGTGTCGAGCGGCGCCCCGGCGGCCGGCCGCGC
>NZ_JBFARL010000062.1:0-38433 GCF_040674655.1 Actinomadura sp. NPDC049753
GGTCGGCCCACCGGCGCAGGCCCGCGTCCAGCAGCCGCACCTCGTCGCGGTTCGCGCCGCGGCGCGGCCCGTCCACCGCCGCCGCGCCGGTGCGGCCGAGCAGCGGGCCGGCGGAGTCGCCCGCCACCACCACCTCGATGCCCGACATGTCGGGTAGACCGCGCAGGTCGAGGGCGTGCAGCGAGCGCAGCGCCGCACCGCCGGGCGGCAGGTCCTTGCCGAGCGCGTCCAGCAGCCGCCCCCCGAGCCCCTGGACGAGACCCGCGCCGCCGTCGGTGCACGCGCCGCCGCCGAGGCCGAGGACGATCCGCCGCGCGCCGAGCCGGACGGCGTGCGCGAGCAGCTGCCCCGTGCCGAGGCTGGAGGCGGTGAGCGGGCGCGGGCGGCCGCCGGGCAGCTTGCGCAGCCCGGACGCCTCCGCCAGCTCGACCACCGCGCTCGCGCCGTTCAGGGCCAGCCGCGCCGTCACCGGCCGGCCGGTCGGCCCGCACACCTCGACCTCGACGCGCCGCCATCCGGCCGCCACCGCGGCCTCGACGGTGCCGTCGCCGCCGTCGGCCACGGGCAGCTCCACCAGCGCGACGCCGGGGCGCGCGCGGCGGAGCCCGGCGGCGAGATGCCGCGCCGCCCGCGCCGCGGTCAGCGCTCCCGGGAACCTGTCAGGCGCCAGCAGGACGTGACCTGACGGGGACGGGTGGGAGGGAGAGTCCGCGGACACCACAGCCACGCCTTTCACGCCGGGGGGTAAGGCCCTACCTTCTGCTTACGCCATGCCGGCACTATTTGACACCTGCAACCGCCTCCGGGACCTACAAACGGGCGAGTTCCGTCGCGGAGCGGTCACCGTGCGTCCGTGTTTCCCCGGAGTCCCCCGCGCGCGGGCGGCCGCGCGGGCTCAGGCGACGCCGAGCCACTCCTCGATGGGGTGGATGGCGAAGAAGACCACGAACAGGGCGGCCACGATCCAGAGGGCGGGGGAGATCTCGCGCACCTTCCCGCGCGTGGCCTTGATGACCACGTAGGCGACGATGCCCATCCCGAGGCCGGTGGTGATCGAGAAGGTGAAGGGCATCAGCACGATGGTGAGGAACGCCGGGATCGTGATCTCCAGGTCGTTCCAGTCGACCTTGGCGACCTGCGTCATCATCAGCGCGCCGACCACGACGAGGGCGGGCGCCGCGGCCTGCGCGGGGACGGTCGCCGCCAGCGGGGTCAGGAACAGCGTCACCGCGAACAGCGCGCCCGTGGCGATGTTGGCCAGGCCGGTCCGGGCGCCTTCGCCGACGCCCGCCGCCGACTCGACGAACACCGTGTTCGCCGACGAGCTGGTGAGCCCGCCGAACGCGGCGGACAGCCCGTCCATCGACAGGATCCGGCCGAGCCGCGGCACCTCGCCCTTCTCGCTCACCAGGCCCGCCTCGTCGCTGATGCCGAGGATCGTCCCCATCGCGTCGAAGAACCCCGACAGCACCAGCGTGAACAGCACGACCAGCGCGGTGATCACTCCCGCCCGGGCGAACCCGCCGAACAGGGAGATCTGCCCGAACAGCCCGAAGTCGGGGGCGGCGAACAGCTTCTCGGGCATGTTCGGGGTGACCACGCCCCAGCCGCCCTGCTTGACGGAGGCGTTCTCCTGGATGATCACTGCCCCGACCGTCCCGGCGACGATGCTGATCAGGATCGCGCCGGGCACCCGCCGCACGTACAGGATGATCATCAGCACCAGGGTCCCCGCGAACACCAGCGCCGGCCACGTCTCCAGCCGGCCGCCGGTGCCGAGGGACAGCGGCGGGCTCGTGGCGCTGGAGGTGACGAACCCGGCGTCGTAGAGGCCGACCAGCGCGATGAACGCGCCGATCCCGACCGCGATCGCGTGCTTGAGCGCCAGCGGGATCGAGTTCATGATCCGCTCGCGCACGCCGGTGACCGCCAGCAGCACGATGACCACGCCCTCGATCACCACGAGGCCCATCGCCTGCGGCCAGGTCATCACCGGCGCCGCCTGGAAGGCCACGACCGCGTTGATGCCGAGGCCCGCGGCGAGCGCCAGCGGCGCGTTCCCGACCAGGCCCATGATCACGGTGGTGACGGCGGCGGACAGCGCCGTCATCGTGGTCAGCTGCGGGATCGACAGGGTCGCGTCGTTGACGTCCTTCGCCCCGCCGAGGATGAGCGGGTTCAGCAGGATGATGTAGGCCATCGCGAAGAACGTGGTCACGCCGCCGCGCAGCTCGCGCGGGACGGTGGTGCCGCGTGCGGTGAGTTCGAACAGCCGCTCCAGCGGCCCGCGCCCGCTCGCCGGTGGTGAATCGTCGGCCGGTCCGGCCTGGTTCTTGGACATGACGGGCGCTCCGCTTTCAGCAGCATGGTGTTCGGAAACGGCGTGCACAGGGTAGCCGTCCGTGGCCCGGGTGAGGCCAGGGGGCCGCGCGGAGAGAAGTCGGCGGGATGTGATTCGCGGCCTTCGCAGCGTGACGGGGGTGATGCGCCGCCTATAGCCTGCCCTGGTGCGAATGCGAGACTCCGCCGGGGCGACCGCCCTGGACTCCTACGCGTGGCTGCTGGCGTCCGTCCCGGAGCGGACGCGCTCGTCCTTCCGCGCGCGGATGCTCGGCCCCCTGGAGGAGTACGACAGCACCAGGCAGGCCGATCTCGTGCACACGCTGGAGGTCTTCCTGTCCTGCTCGGGCTCCTGGAGCCGCACCGCGACGCGGCTGCACGTCCATGTGAACACGCTTCGGTACCGAATCCGGCGAATCGAGGACCTCACCGGCCGGGACCTCGGCAGACTTGAAGACCGAGTCGACTTCTTCCTCGCCCTGCGCGCGGCGAGCACCTTGTAGGCGGTGGTCAAACGATGGATCGGGAGACACTGGGGCAGCGCATTCGCGCCCTGCGGATCCGGCAGGGCGTGAGCCAGGCGCAGCTCGCCTTCCCCGAGCTGTCCGACAGCTACATCTCGCTGATCGAGAGCGACAAGCGGGTCCCGGCGCCGAGCGTCGTCGATCTGCTGGCGGCGAAGCTGAACTGCTCGGCGACCTACCTCGTCAGCGGCGTCAGCGAGGACGTCGTGGACGAGCTGCGCGTCACCCTCGACTACGCCGAGATCGCGCTCAGCAACGGCGCGGCGGCCGAGGCGCGGACCCGGTTCGCCGAGGTGCTCGCGAGCGCCGACGCGGTCGCGCTTCCCGAGATGCTGCACCAGGCCCGCTGGGGCCACGCGCTCGCGCTGGAGGCCGCCGGCGAGCTGGAGGAGGCGATCGCCGAGCTGACGGCGCTGACCGACCAGGCGTCCGCCGAGGCCGACCTCGACCACTGGGCCAAGGTGCACGTCGCGCTGAGCCGGTGCCTGCGCGAGCGGGGCGACATCAGCGCGGGCGTGGAGGCCGCCGAGACCGCGCTGCGGCACCTCGTCGCCACCGGCGCCGACTCCACCGACGCCGCCGTGGACCTCGGCGCGGCGCTGCTGTCGGCGTTCATCGAGCGCGGCGACCTCGTCCGGGCGCGCCAGCTCGCCGCCCAGCTCGTCGAGCGCGCCGAGCGGATCGGCAGCCCCCGCGCGCGCATGGTCGCCTACTGGGAGGCCGCCTACGTCGCGGAGATCCGCGGCGAGTACGACGAGGGCGTCGCGCTCGCCGAGCGGGCCCTGATGCTGGCCGGCGACGGCGAGGACCCCCGCAACCTCAACCGGCTCCGCGTCATCTACGCGGGGCTGCTGCTGCGGGCCAAGCCCGACCAGGCCGCCCGCGCGCGCGAGCTGCTCGCCCGGGTGCGCGGCGAGATCAGCGCCAGCTCCTCCGGAGAGATCGACGTTGCCTGGTGCCTGACCGAGCTGGCGCGCGCCGAGACCGCGCTCGGCCGTCCCGCCGAGGCGGTGGCGCTCGCCGAGGAGGCCCTGGACCTGCTCGGGGACGCCCCGCGCCGCGCCACCGCCGGAGCGCTGACCGTGCTCGGCGAGGCCTCGGTGCGGCTCGGCCGGCACGACCGCGCGGTCGAGGTGCTGACCCGGGCCGCGACCTGCCTGGAGGAGATGGAGTCCTCCCGGGAGGCCGCGCAGGCGTGGTTCGACCTCGCCGAGGTGCTGGCCGGGACGGGGACCTCCGACGGGCCCCGGATGGCCGCCTACCGCCGCGCCCTGACCTGCGTGGGGGTCTGATCGGACCGTTCCGGCCGAACCGTTTCGCGTGCCGCCGCGTCCATGAATAATGCTGCGGTCGGCGTGAGATGGGGGAGTTGTTCGTGTTCGGTGTTGTCAGACCCTGCCGTCATGTTCTGTGCGGGTCCCTGTTCGAGGACTGGATGGCCCACCTGTGCGGGCTGTGCCTGACGCTGCGGGCCGAGCACGGCCAGGCCTCGCGGCTCGTCACCAACTACGACGGGCTGCTCGTGTCGGTGCTGGTGGAGGCGCAGGCCCCCGAGCTGTCGCCGCGCCGCAAGGCCGGACCGTGCGCCCTGCGCGGGATGAAGACGGCCGAGGTCGTCACCGCGCGGGCGCAGGGCGCGCAGCTCGCCGTGGCCGCGTCCCTGCTGCTCGCCGCCGGCAAGACGCGCGACCACGTGGCCGACGGCGACGGGCCCTACGCGCGCCGGCTCGTCGCGGCCGCGGCCGGGCGGATGGCCGACCGGTGGGACGCCGCGGGCGGCCGCACGGGCGCCGCCGTCGGGTTCGACCCCGCGGTGCTGCGCGACGCCGTCGCCCGGCAGCCGCTCCTGGAGGCGGCCCCCGGCCTCGGGCTGCTGGACCTGACCGAGCCGACCGAGACGGCCGTCGCCGCGGTGTTCGCGCACACGGCCGTCCTGGCGGGCCGGGAGGGGAACGCCGAGACGCTCGCCGAGGCGGGCCGCTTCTTCGGGCGCCTCGCCCACCTCATCGACGCCGTCGAGGATCTCGCCGAAGACGAGGAGGCCGGCGCGTACAACCCGCTCCTGGCGACCGGCACCACCCTCGACGAGGCCCGCCGGCACGCCGACGACGCTCTGCACGGGCTGCGGCTCGCGCTCGCCGAGCTGGAGATGGAGAGGCCGCGCCTCGTCCGGGCCCTGCTCGACCGCGAGGCGGGCCGGTCGGTCGAGCGCGCCTTCGCCGCCCCCGCGGAGCTGTCCAGGCGGGGGCCGCGGCCGCCGCGCCCCGGCTGGCCGATCCCGTGCTTCACCGGAACGCTGGTCTGCGCCACCTGCGGGATCTTCCAGCCCGAGTGGAGCGACCACCACGGCGACTCGTGCGACGACCGCTGCTGGTGCACCCGGCACCTCGACGGCTGCGACGGCGGCGGCTGCGACGGGAGCTGCTGCGACTGCTGCAACTGCTGTGACTGCTGCGACTCGTGCGACTGCTGCGACTGCGACTGCGGGTGCAACTGACCGGCGCCGTTCCTCCCGGGTCGCGCCATCGCGCGACCCGGGACGTGCCATGGCGGCGGGCTCAGTAGGGTAGACGGAGCCCTTCGACTCACTAGAGAACCCGGCCCTCCATGAACATGCTCAAGTCCCGCCGGCCCCTGCGCCGCCTCGGTCTGATCGCCGCCGCCGCGCTCGCCTTCGGCGCCTTCGCCGCGCCGCCCGCGATGGCGCACACGAAGCTGGTCGGCAGCACGCCCGAGAAGGGCAAGGCCGCGGACGCGGTCACCGAGGTCACGCTGGTCTTCAGCGACAAGATCAGCCTGGCGAAGGTCGTCGTCAGCGACGGGAACAAGAAGGAGTTCCAGGCGGGCGCGGCCGAGCGCGCCGGGACCAAGGTCACGCAGAAGCTGTCCGGCCCGCTGCCCGCCGGCTCCTACACGGTCGCCTACCGGGTGGTCGGCGAGGACGGGCACCCTATCGAGGGCAACGACCTGGCGTTCAGCGTGACCGGGGACGGCGCCGCGGGCGCCCCGCCGGCCGCCTCGGCCGCGCCCACCGCGGGCGGGGTCGGCGCCGAGGAGCAGACGGGCCCGGCCGCCAACTCCGACGAGCAGCCGCTCAAGGCCGACCAGGAGGACGACGCGGCCGAGGAGGACTCCGGCTCGGGGATGCTGCTGTGGGTGCTGATCATCGGGGGCCTGCTCGTCGGCGTCGGCATCGGCGTGGCCATCGTGTTCCGCGCCAAGCGCAAGCACCAGGCGGCAACCGGCGGTGAATAGGGGGAGCCTGGCCGTCTGGCGGGCGGGGGCGGCCGCCCTGGCCGCGTGCGCCGTCCTGCTGGTGGCCGGGCTCGTCCTCGGCGGCTCGGTCACCGAGAAGGTCATCCCCGGCCTCGGCGACGCGGGCGCCCTCACCCGGTGGGGGCTGCCGGTCTCCCGGGCGGCGATGGACCTGCTGTCCGCGCTGACCATCGGCGCCCTGCTGGCCGCCGCCGCGTTCCTTCCCGTCGAGGGCGGGCGGGCCGCGCCCCGGCTGTCCGGGGACGCCCTCGGCTACCTCAACGCCGCCTCCTGGATCGCCGCCGCCTGGGCCGCCGCCGCGGCGGCCACGCTCGTGTTCACCGTCGCGGACGTGCTCGGCCAGCCGGTCGGCGACGTCCTCACCGGCAGCGAGCTGAGCAGCTACGTCGGCTCGCTGCCGCAGGGCACCGCCCTCATGGTCGTGGTGCTGCTGGCGGTCGTGGTGGCGCTTCTGGCCCGCACCACCACCACACCCGCCGCCGCGTTCGGGCTGCTCGCCCTGGCCGGGATCGCCCTGCTGCCCGCCCCGCTCACCGGGCACTCGGCCTCGGCCGCCAACCACTCCACCGCGACGACCGGCGTCGCTCTGCACGTCGCCGCCGTCGCCCCGTGGGTCGGAGGGCTCGCCGTCGTCGCCGCCCACGCGCTGCTGCGCCGCGACCGGCTCCCGCTGGTGGCGGAGCGGTTCAGCCGCATGGCCCTGTGGTGCTACGTCGTCGTCGGGGCCAGCGGCCTGGTGAACGTGATCGCCCGGCTGCCGGATCCGCGGGAGCTGGTCGAGACCGACTACGGACGGCTCGCGCTCGGAAAGATCATCGCGTTCTGCCTGCTCGGCTGGTTCGGCTGGTGGCACCGGACGCGGACGCTGCCCGCGGTGGCGGACGGCAGGCCGGGAGCGTTCGCCCGGTTCGCGTCCGTCGAGGCCGCCGTGATGGGCGCCACCATGGGCCTGGCCGTCGCGCTGGCCCGGACCGCGCCGCCCGCCCCGGCCGAGCCGGAGTCCGCGGTCAAGTCGCTGCTCGGCTACGACATGCCCCCGCACGTGACCCCCGTCCGGCTGCTGACGCTGGGACAGTTCGACCTGTTCTTCGCCGCGCTCGTCGTCGTCCTCGGCGGCCTCTACCTCGCCGCGGTCGTCCGGCTGCGGCGGCGCGGCGACTCCTGGCCCTGGGGGCGCACCGCTTCCTGGCTGATCGGGCTCCTGACGATCGCGGCCGTCACCCAGACCGGCGTCGCCAGGTACGCGCCGATCCTGTTCAGCGTGCACATGGCGCAGCACATGGTGCTGAACATGCTGACGCCGATCTTCCTGGTCGTCGGAGCGCCGGTGACGCTGGCGCTGCGGGCGCTCAGGCCCGCCCGCGTGCGCGGCGACCGCGGCCCGCGCGAGTGGCTGACCGCCGTGCTGCACAGCCGGTACCTGGCGGTCATCGCCCATCCCGCGGTCGCGACGCTCGTCTTCGTGGTGAGCACGTTCGTCCTGTACTTCACGCCGCTGTTCGAGGCCGCGATGCGCAACCATCTCGGCCACATCGCGATGATGGTCCACTTCCTGGCGAGCGGCTCCTTGTTCTTCTGGGTGCTGCTCGGCGTCGACCCGGCGCCGCGGAAGCTGCCGTATCCGGCCCGCCTGCTGCTGCTGTTCGTCACGATGCCGTTCCACGCGTTCTTCGGCATCGCCCTGATGAACATGAGCCAGGCGCTCGCGCGCGGCTGGTACACCGCCGTCGACCCGCCGTGGGGCACCACGATCCTGCACGACCAGCACACCGGCGGCGCCATCGCGTGGGGCTTCGGCGAGGTGCCGACGTTCATCGTCCTGATCGTGCTGGCCTTCCAGTGGTACGTCCACGACCAGCGGCAGGCGCGGCGCATGGACCGCAAGGCCGACCGGGCCGCGAAGGCCGGGGGGCGCCCCGAGGACGACGAGCTCGCCGCCTACAACGCGCGCCTGGCCAAGCTGGCCGAGCGCGACCGCGCCGCCGGCGAGGCCGCCGGGGAGCGCGCCGCCGGAGAGAAGGACAACGCGTGAGCGCGGTCTCCCCCGCGCGGGGGAGTGGGCGGGCCGCCGGTTCTGTCAGGATCAGGGCGTGCTTCGTGTGCTCCGCCCGCTGATCGAGCGGACGACCTGGCGGCGCTGGTCCCACCTCGTCGTGGGCGGCGCGCTGCTGATGCCGTACTGGTTCCTGGCGATCAGCATGACCCCGCTGCTGCCGATGGGCAACAGCCTGTTCAAGGGCGTGCTGATGCTGGTCGTCATGCCGGCGGCCGCGACGTTCGTCACCGGGCTCGTGCCGACGGTGCGGCTGCTGGAGAGCTCCCTGGCCAAGGAGCTGCTCGGCGGGCCCGCCGCCGGGCTCGTGCCCGGTTCGGCGGGCTCCTGGGAGAGCCGCGGCCGCACCGCCGCGTGGTTCACGCTGCACCTCGGCACGGGCGTCGTGGTCAGCGGGCTGAGCCTGGCCCTCCCCCCGGCCGCCGTCGTGATGCTCATCGCGCCGGCGGTGAGCTGGGACACCCGGTTCCTGGAGTCCTGGGGCTGGCAGGACGCCTGGCACCAGTGGCCCGCGCCGCTGATCGGGCTGGCGTCGCTGGTCCTGCTCCTCGCGCTGATCGTGGGGGCGGGCGCGCTGCTGGCCCGCCTGGCGCCGGTGTTCCTCGGGCCGTCCGCCGCCGAGCGGATGGAGGGGATGCGGGCCGAGGCCGTCAGGCTCGCCGAGCGCAACCGGCTGGCGAGGGAGCTGCACGACTCGGTGGGGCACGCGCTCAGCGTGGTGACCCTGCAGGCGGGGGCGGCCGGGCGGGTGCTGGACAGCGACCCGGAGTTCGCCCGCGAGGCGCTCGCCGCGATCGAGGACTCGGCCCGTGCCGCGCTGGAGGACCTCGACCACGTGCTCGGGCTGCTGCGCGACGACCGGTCCCGTCCCGCCCCGCAGGCCACGCTGAAGGACCTCGGACGGCTGCTGGAGCAGACGCGGATCGCCGGGGTGGCGCTGGACGCCGAGGTGGACCCGGAGGTGGAGCACGTCCCGGCGGCGGTGTCGCGGGAGGCGTACCGGATCGTCCAGGAGGGCCTGACGAACGCCCTGCGGCACGCGGGGAAGGTGCCCGTGCGGCTGCGGCTCGGCACCGACGGGGAACGGCTGGAGGTCGAGATGACCAATCCGCTCGGCGCGACCCGCGGCGACGGCGCGGGCCACGGCGGCGGCCGCGGCCTGGGCGGGGTCCGCGAGCGCGTCACCGTGCTGCGCGGCGACATGAGCGCCGGGGCCGAGGGCGACCGGTGGCGGTTCCGCGTCTCGCTGCCGCTAAGGTCCGGATCATGACGATCAAGGTTCTGCTGGTCGACGACGAGCGGCTGATCCGGGCCGGGCTCGCCGCCATCATCGACGCGGAGGACGACCTGGCCGTCGTCGGCGAGGCGTCCGACGGGACGGAGGTGCCGGGCGAGGTGCGGCGGCTGCGGCCCGACGTCGTGCTGATGGACGTGCGGATGCCGCGGCTCGACGGTATCCAGGCGACCCGCCACATCCTCGCCACCGTGCCGGAGCCGCCGCGGATCATCGTCGTCACCACGTTCGAGAACGACGAGTACGTCTACGACGCGCTGAAGGCGGGCGCCAACGGCTTCCTGCTCAAGCGGACGCGGCCGGAGGAGATCCTCCAGGCGATCCGGATGGTCGCGCACGGCGACAGCCTGCTGTTCCCGGCGGCGATCCGGGAGCTGGCCGGGCGGCACGGGCCGTCCGGCGGCGGGGGCGCGGCCTGGCACGGCCGGCTCACCGAGCGGGAGGGGGACGTGCTGCGGCTGATGGCCAAGGGCCACTCGAACGCGGAGATCGCCGGTGAGCTCTTCGTGAGCCCGCAGACGGTGAAGACGCACGTCGGGAACATCCTCGCCAAGATGCAGGCCCGCGACCGGACCCAGGCAGTGATCTTCGCTTACGAGACGGCCTTCATCACCCCGGGCTGACGTCCCGGCCCGCAAATCGGACGGGCCTTACACCTCATTTACCGACAGGTCGCTACAAAAGAGACAGAAAGGAAGAAGAGCGACGATCGGGGGATCATGGACGCCGTCACCCTGTCCGGGTTGCGCAAGCCGAGGCCGTATCCCGCGGTGTCGGTGCTGATGCCGACGCACCGCTCCGCCCGGGACGGCCGGCAGGACCGCATCCGCCTGCGGAACCTGCTGGGCGAGGTGCGCCGCCGCCTCCACGACGACCCCCGGGTGGAGTCCGACGCCGTCGACGACGTCGTCCGGGGTCTGGAGCGCGCCGCGGGCGAGGTCGACCCGCGGCACGCCTCCGACGCGCTGGTCCTGTTCGCCGCCCCGCACGGCGAGCACCACGCGTTCACGATCGGCCAGCCCGTGGACGAGCGGGTGGTCGTCGACACCGGGTTCGCCACCCGCGACCTGGTGGCCGACTTCACCCGCACGCCGCGCTACTGGCTGCTGTCGCTGTCGGACCACCGGACGCGGCTGTGGAGCGGACTCGGCGCGGAGCTGACCGAGCACGTCCGCGGCGGCTTCCCCGTCGAGCCCGAGCCGATCGACGAGGCGAGCGCCGGACGGCAGGCGCGGCGGGCCGCGCAGGGCGGCGAGGGCGAGCGCCGCCGCCAGACCATGCGGGACGTGGTGACCGACCTCGAACGCGTCCTCGCGCGGGACCGGCGCCCGCTGATCGTCGCCGGGGTCACCCGGCACCAGGCGGTCTTCGACGAGGTGGCGGGGCCGCACGTCACCGTGGCGGGACGGGTCGACGGCAGCTTCGAGGGCGCCTCGCCGAGCGCGCTCGCCGAGGCGGCCCGGCCCGCGCTCGCCGCCTACGAGGACCTCCGCGAAGTCGGCGTGCTGTCGGAACTGGAGGCGGCGCGCAGCATCCAGCGGTACGCGGGCGGGCTGTGCGAGGTCACGGAGCTGGTCGAGGAGGGCCGCGGCGAGCACCTGGTCGTCGAGCGCGGCTACTACGCGCCCGCGGTGCGGACCAAGGGCGAGCTGATCCCGGTGGAGGGCATGCCCGGCGTGCTCAAGGGCGCGGACGTCATCGACGACGTCGTCGACCACGTCATCGAGACGGTGCTGGAGTACGGGGGCGAGGTCACCTTCGTCTCGGACGGCTTCCTCATCGACCACGACCGGATCGCGCTGGTGACGCGCTACTGAGCGCTATTGACCCGCGCCCGCGCAGGAGGGGTCGTGCCAGGCCGCCCATGACACCGACCAGAACCGTCCAGCGTGCGGCCGCCAGCCCGCCGGGTGCGCGGGCCAGGACGCCTCGGGCGGCGTCCCGTCCGGAAGGGGCACCACGACCGTGCACACGCCCGGTGCGGGCGGCCCTCCGGCGCTGGCGTCGAACGTGCCGAGGCGCGTCCACCACACGGGGTACATCAGCGCGGTCCTGACCGCCCAGTTCAGCGACGCGTCCGTGACGACCCCGCCTGAGGCCGGGCCGGGGAGCGGGGGCTCGGCGGGGACGCGCCGAGTGTGCGGCCCCATCGCGAACGTCAGCGCCGCGAGGTTCACCCCGGCGATCGCGACGGCCGCCGAGGCCGTCGTCTTCAGCCTGGTCAGCACGAGCAGGCCGCCGAGCAGGGCGAGGGCGGCGAACGTCGCCTCGTGCAGGTGCAGCGCGCCACGGTCGGCGGTCAGGAAGGTGACCTCGGGGAAGTCGAAGCCGATGAAAGCGTGGGTGCGGAGCCGCTCGCCCGCGTAGGCGGTGACCCACAGCGCGGCTCCCTCCAGCAGGAGGGCGCTCGCCGCCGCCTCCCGGACCGCCGGGCCCGCGGTGAGGCGTCCGAGCGCCGCGGCCCCGGCGAGGGCGTAGGCCAGCGCCACGCACGCCAGGTAGCGGCCGTAGGCGAAGTTCCCGACGCGGTGCTCGTCCGGCAGCGCGGCCGAGGAGGCGTAGGCGATGCCGCAGGTGGCGGCGAGCAGCACGCCCGCCATGATCCTGTCCGCGGCGGGCGTCCGCCGCCGCGCGAGGACCGCGGCGACGGCCACGAGCCCGGCCCCCGCCAGGCCCCAGGTGGAGACGATCAGGTACCAGAGCTGCCCCGCCGCGCCCGACAGCGCCCACTCCTGCCCCGGGACCGTGGTCAGCCGGGACGTGAGGATCCCGGCGAGGTCCCGCGTGCCGCGCGGATACAGCTCGGCGCGGATGTGCGCGTTCAGCGCCGCGCCCGCCGCGTACCCGGCGAGCGCGGCCGCGCCCCCGGCCAGCGCGGCGCGGGCCTTCCGGCGTCCGGGCAGGGCCATGACCACCAGGGCGGCGGCGTGGACGGCGAGCAGGATCGTCCCCCGGGTGTGCACGGCCGTCGTGAAGGACGCGACCAGGCTCGCGAGGACGGCGTCCCCGGCCCGGCCGTTCCGGACGAACCGGTCCAGCGCCAGCAGCCAGGCCAGGACGAGGGTCGGCAGGACGGCGTCCGCGAGCGCGAAGGCGCCGAAGAACGTCGTCGCGGGCAGCAGCGCCGCCGTGAACGCCAGCGGCAGGGCGGACCGGCGGGCCAGCCCGAGGCGGCGGGCCGCCGCGTATCCGAGGGGGAACAGGGCCGCCCCCAGCACCGCGTTGATCGCGATCACGGTCGTGTAGACCGTCGCGGGGGTGTGGGAGAACCAGAAGGCCGGGGTGAGCAGGAGCGGATATCCGCCCTGGTAGAACGTGTTCCCGGACAGGTCCCCGCCCGGCCCGCCGGCCAGCAGGCGGGCGGCGAGCAGGTAGCCGGTCTCGTCCGGGTTCGCGGCCGGGGCCGTCCGCGACCAGGCGAACCACAGCCGGACCGCCGCCTGCGCGAGTACGCCGGCCGCGAGCAGCCAGGGCAGGGCGCGCGGCCGGCGGGGGCCCGGCGGGGCGGGCGGCGCTTGACGGCGGGGCGGGAGCAGCGCGAGCGACATGCGCTCCACGGTTCCGGCGGTCCGTCATGGTCTCGTGCCGAAGATGTCCGGATCTTGTGACACATCCCGTTTGATGATCGCGGACGGCCGATAATGACCGGGTGGCGAGCATTCTGTTCATCGAGGACGATCCGTCCGCCCGGACGGCGCTGGAGCTGGCGCTGACCCGCCAGGGCCACGGGGTCACGTCCCGGGCCACCGGCGAGGACGGCCTGGAGGCGCTGCGGGCGCGCCGGCCCGAGATCGCGATCCTGGACGTGATGCTGCCCGGCATCGACGGCATCGAGGTGTGCCGCCGGATCCGCCGGGAGGACCCGCTGCCGGTGATCCTGCTGACCGCGCGGGGCGACGACCTCGACGTCGTCCTCGGACTGGAGGCGGGCGCCGACGACTACGTGGTGAAACCCGTCGAGCCGCGGGTCCTGGACGCCCGGATCCGCGCGGTCCTGCGCCGCGCCGACCAGACCCGCCTCGACCGGTCCGTCTACGGCGACCTCGTCGTCGACCGGACCTCCCTCAAGGTCACCAAGGGCGGCGTCGACCTGCGCCTCACCCCGACCGAGCTGCGGCTCCTGCTGGAGCTGACGCGCCGCCCCGGTCAGGCCCTCACCCGCCAGCACCTGCTGGCCGCGGTGTGGGAGCACACCTACCCGGGCGACTCGCGGCTCGTGGACGCCTGCGTGCAGCGGGTCCGCGCCAAGATCGAGGACGAGCCGGCCGAGCCGCGGCTGATCGAGACGGTCCGGGGCTTCGGCTACCGGTTCACCGCGCCGTGAGGCGGCCGCTCCGGTTCATCGGCCTCGGGGTGCGGCGCCTCCGGTTCACCGGGCTGCGGGTGCGGCTCGCGGCCGCGTTCACCGCGGTCGCGCTGCTGGCCTCCCTGCTCGCCTCCGGCATCTCCTACGTGCTGCTGCGGCGGGTGATGCTGCAGCGCGCCCAGGACGCGGTGATCAACGACGTCCGCACCACCCTCGCCCAGCAGATCCCGCCCAACCTTCCGCCCGACGTCGGGCCGCTGGTCGCCGCGGCCCTGGAGGACGCGCTCGGCTCGGCCCCGGGGCGCAGGGCGGTGGCGGTGCCGGTGCCGCTGCGAGGTGAGGGCGAACTCCCGGCGCCGGGCGCGCTCGACGTCCCGGTGACGCGGGAGTTCGCCCGCCGCGCGGTGCGGGGCGTGGTCTTCCAGCGCGTCGAGCGGCACGGCACGCCCTACCTGCTCGTGGGCGCCCGCGCCTCCGGCTACCGGACCACCGTGGGCGAGCCGTGGCGCACGACGCCGCCGATGGTGTTCGTCTCCGCGAGCCTGCGCCGGGAGGCCGCCGACCTGTGGCTGTTCACCCGCACCCTGCTGATCGCGGACGCCGCGGCCCTGGCGGCCGCGCTCGCCCTCGCGCTGCTGGCCACCGGGGGCGTGCTGCGCCCGGTGCGCCGCCTCGGCGCCGCCGCCCGCGCGCTCGGCGAGGGAAGGCTGGACACCCGCGTCCGGGTGCAGGGCCGCGACGAGCTGGCCGACCTCGCCTCCACCTTCAACCGCACCGCGGAGGCGCTGGAGCGGACGGTGACGGAGCTGCGCGCGATGGAGGCCGCGTCCCGCCGGTTCGTCGCCGACGTCTCCCACGAGCTGCGCACCCCGCTGACATCGATGATCGCCATGACCGACGTGCTGGCCGAGGAGGCCGCCGAGGGCGGCGCGGGCGACGCGGCCGCCCGGCTCGTCGCGGACGAGACCCGGCGGCTCGGCACGCTCGTGGAGCACCTGATCGAGATCAGCCGGTTCGACGCGGGCGCCGCCGCCCTCGTCCTGGACGACGTCAACGTCGCCGACGCGGTCGGGGCGACCCTGGAGGCGCGCGGCTGGCGGGACGAGGTGGCGGTCGAGGGCCCCGCGGACCTGTTCGTCCGGCTGGACCCGCGGCGGTTCGACGTCATCGTCGCCAACCTCGCCGGGAACGCCCTGAAGCACGGGAGCCCGCCCGTCTCGCTGAGCTTCGGGCCGCCGGACGGGGAGGACGGGAGCGGCGTCCGGGTCGTCGTCGCCGACCACGGCCCCGGCCTTCCCGACGACCTGGTCTCCGCGGTCTTCGACCGGTTCGTCAAGGCCGAGGCGGCGCGCTCGCGCAGTGAGGGCAGCGGCCTCGGCCTGTCGATCGCCAGGGAGAGCGCCCTGCTGCACGGGGGAACGCTGGAGGCGGCCAACGGCCCGGAGGGCGGCGCGGTGTTCACCCTGTGGCTGCCGGGCGGGGAAGGGAACGAGCGCCCATGAGACGACGGCACCGGGCACCGGGGCTCGTGACGGCGGCGGCCTGCGTCGCCCTGGCCGGCTGCGGGATCAGGCCGACCGGGATCATCAGCGCGGGAGACCTGCCGCTGGCGCAGGCGCACGCCGCCACGATCACCGTCTACCTCGTGCGGGGCGGCCGGCTGGTGCCGGTGACGAGGTCCGGCCTGCCCGGCGAGGCGCACCTGGCCGTCGAGCAGCTGACCGTGCCGCCGACCGAGCAGGAGCGCGCGATGCGGCTGCGCACCGAGGTCCACGGCGAACTCGACGTGTACTCGGTCGACGACGTCTCCAGCCCGATGGGCCACCGTTCACAGCTGGTGGTCCGGCCGTCCGCGGAGGCCGGGGCGAAGGGGCTGTCGCGGACGGCCAAGGCCCAGATCGCCTGCACGGCGCAGACCATCCAGGGCGTCCAGCGCGTCAACCTCGGGAACACGGTCGACGCGCCCGAGAACAGATGGGAGTACCTGACCTGCGACCAGTTCTCCGACCTGCTCGGATGATCAGCCTCGGGTCAGCCACTGGGCGGTGATGTCGCCGAGCACGGACCGGACGGTCAGGATCGCGATGCCGAGGATCAGGACCGGCATCACCACCCACCGCTCCACCTTGCCGTCCGTCCGCGGGATGACGGGAACGTCGACCCGCCACGGCAGCGGCCAGAAGACCGGGCACCCCCGCGGTGTCAGGCAGTCGCCGGCGACGTGGGCGAGGCAGCCGAGCGTCACCGCGAACCCGACGAAGCTCATATCGATCTTGTGCATGAGCCAGACCGCGATCAGGGCCAGAGCGCAGTCCGCCAGCGCCGACTGCGGCTCGGCGCCCTCGAAGTCCAGCCCGACGCCGCGCAGCCCGAGCCCCACGATCATGAACAGGCAGGCCCACCAGGCCCAGATGTAGTGGGTGGCGAGGGTGTCCATCGCCCAGCCGATGCCGACCGCGAAGAGGATCGAGTGGGTCGCCTGCCGGTGCCCGCCCGACAGCTTTCCGATCCACTTGCACATGTGGTTCGTGATCGGCCCGAAGGTGTTGGCGATCCGGCCGTTGTGGTGGTCGATGTCGGGCAGGATCGCGGCGCCGGCGCACACCACGGCGCCCGCCATGATCTGCTCGGGCGACAGCGCCACCGCGTGCTCGCCGAGCAGCCGCTCCTGCCCGATGATCGGGACGGCGCCCAGCCACGCCAGCGCGCCGCTCAGGGCATGCGTCTTGCCCATCATGTGCCGTTCCCCCGCTTTCCAGCGCGTATCGCCGCCCGTCTCAGGGCGGGACTCTAATCCGCTCCTGATCGTTTTCAGCGAAGACGCGCCGAACGGGGCGTCACGTCCTTTTGATGCCCGGAGGCGGCCGCCGGTTCCGCCCGGGGCGCGGGGTTTTCCGCGCTTCTCGGGGCGGATCAGCGGGACCGCGGGCGGGTCAGCGCCGCTTCCTCGGCCGGGCCGGGACGAGACGCCACGCGCCGGACTCCTCGCCCGGCTCGTAGGGGGAGTCCAGGCGCTTGGCGACGACCCCGGGCAGCCCCTGGTCGCGCGCCGCCTCCAGGACGGCGCCGCCGTCGCCGGGGAACCAGGGGGCCGTCTGCCACCGGGGGCCCGCCAGGCCGAGGTCGTCGAGCCGCTCCCGCCGCTCCCGGTAGGGGACGTCCAGCAGCGGATGCCCGTCCAGATGCGGGACGTCGTAGATCATGTAGGTCTCGCGGCCGTCCAGGACGGCCAGCTCCCCGTCCAGCAGCGCGGGGCGGACGCCGAGCTGCGCCCCGAGCCGGGAGCCGAGCCCGCCGGGGCCGTCCACGGGGCGCCCGCGCCCGTCGGTGAACCGGGTCCGGCCGCCCTCGACGTAGGCGGCCAGCCGTTCGCCGCCCCACGCGAACTCGAACCCCCACGCGTCCGCGCCGCGGGGCAGGCGGGCCCGCTCCTGCGGCCGCATCGGGCGCAGCGACTCCGGCAGGGGCTCGGCGTCCGGGTCCGCGGGCGGGTCCATCCGGTGGATCATCCAGTTCCTGCCGCGCGTCCTGAACAGCACGTAGCGCCCGGACACGCGCGAGCCGTGGATGACGACCTTCACCTCGCGCTCGGACCACTTCTCCGTCTCGTAGGTCCCGCGGTCCCAGATGGTCATCTTCCCGGCGCCGTACTCGCCGCGCGGGATCTCGCCCTCGAAGGCGGCGTACTCCAGCGGATGGTCCTCGGTGTGGACCGCCAGGTGGTTGGTCTCCGGGCTCCACGGCAGGCCCTTCGGCACCGCCCATGACACGAGCACGCCGTCGCGTTCGAGCCGCAGGTCCCAGTGCAGGCTGGTCGCGTGGTGCTCCTGGACGACGAACGTGTCGTCGTTCCCGCGCGGGAGCGCCTCGTCCCCGGGGACGGGCTCCGGCGTCCGGCCCGCATCGCGCCTGCCCCGGTACTCGGCGAGCCGGTCGCCGTCGGGGGCGGGGGGAGCGGCGTGCTTCTCGCGCTTCTTCGGGGTCACGCCCGCTGCATACCCGCGCTCAGCGGATGAAGACGGCGTACTCGGCCAGATCGCCGGTGAGGGAGGGCGGGAGCCCCGCCACCGCGGACAGCTCCTCCGCCGACACGAACCCGCCCGTCTCGGCCCGGACCCGCTCGATCGTGGCCGCCAGCTCCGGAGTGACGCCGGGCAGCAGCGTCAGCGTCTGCACGGGCGCGTGGTTGACGTCGACGAGCCCGCCGTCGTTGTACTGGTGCGGCAGGTCGGGCCGCCCGATGCGCAGTTCCTTGGCGAGCCCCGGGTCGGACGCCGCGAGCTCCCGCGCCTTCTGCCGCAGCAGCCGCTGCCGCTTGACCCGCTCCACCACGGCCTCGTTGTCGACGCCCGAGAGCCCGTGCGGGTCGAACACCTTCCGCCGGATCAGGAAGGCGTGCCCGCAGCCCACCACCGCCAGGAGGGACATCAGCATGCCGGCCGCCCGCACGGTGCCCTCGTCCTCGCCGGTGCCGGAGAGCAGGGACAGCATCAACGCGAACACCCCGGCGTACACGGCCGTCGACACCAGCAGGTGCAGGCTCCGCCGCCACAGCAGCGCGGCGGCGAACGTGAACGGCGTCGCGAAGCCGAGGGACAGGAACGGCAGCGCCGCCCATGTCACGCTCAGCGCGGCCTGCCCCGGCGGCATGCTGTCGGAGGGAACCCTCGGCTCGTACGGCGCTGGGGCGTTCATCTCTAGAGGGTCTCCCGGGCCGGATGTGGGCGAATCGGACTCTAGATCGAGGGAAGGGTCACGGCAGGGTGAGGATTTCGTGGCCGTCCTCGGTGACCAGCAGCGTGTGCTCGAACTGCGCGGTGCGCCTGCGGTCCCGGGTGACGACCGTCCAGCCGTCGGCCCACATGTCGTACTCGTGCGTGCCGAGGGTCAGCATCGGCTCGACGGTGAACGTCATGCCCGGCTCGATGATCGTCGTGGCGGCCGGGTCGTCGTAGTGCGGGACGACGAGGCCGGAGTGGAACGTCGTCCCGATCCCGTGCCCGGTGAAGTCGCGCACGACCCCGTACCCGAACCGCTTGGCGTAGGACTCGATGACCCGCCCGATCACGTTCAGCGCCCGGCCGGGCTTGACCGCGCGGATGCCGCGCATCGCCGCCTCGCGGGTGCGCTCCACCAGCAGGCGCGACTCCTCGTCCACGTCGCCGCACAGGAACGTCGCGTCGGTGTCGCCGTGCACGCCGTCGATGTAGGCGGTGATGTCGACGTTGATGATGTCGCCGTCGCGCAGGACCGTGTCGTCGGGGATGCCGTGGCAGATCACCTCGTTGATCGAGGTGCACAGCGACTTGGGGAACCCGCGGTAGCCGAGCGTGGAGGGGTAGGCGCCGTGGTCGAGCAGGAACTCGTGGCCGACGGCGTCCAGCTCGTCGGTGGTGATCCCGGGCCGGACGTTCCTGCCGACCTCCTCCAGCGCCTGCGCGGCGATCCTCCCGGCGACCCGCATCCGCTCGATGACCTCGGGCGACTTGACGTCCGGCTCGCCCGTCCGCGGCCGCTTCTTCCCCACGTACTCAGGGCGCGGAATGTTCGAGGGAACCTTGCGCATGGGGGAGACGCGTCCGGGTCGGAGCAACTGGGTCGTCATAGTGATGGAGTGTAGTCAGCGCGATCCGGGCACACTCCCGTGTCAGCGCATGATCGAAAGGAGCGCCGATGGCCGGTGACGACGGTGACTGGTGGTTCTGCCTGAAGCACATGAAGCCCGAGCACGGGGCCGGCTGCCCCGGCAAGGACCGCATGGGCCCCTACAGGACCGAGGGCGAGGCCGCGGACGCCATGGCCATCGCCCGCGAGCGCAACGAGGCGTGGCGCAGGCAGGACGAGGACTGACTAGTCGGGGACCGGGCCGGAGACGGCGTCGAGGAGCCGGGCGAGGCGGCGCCGGAGCCCGCGCGGGCTCCGCTCCGGCTCCCGGCCCGCGGCCGCGCTGACGAGGTGCTGCGCCCCGTCGAACGACATGAGGGCCTCGCCCGGCGGGACGGTCAGCGCCTCGTGGGCGAGGCCGCGCAGCTCGCGGTCGCCGCCCTCCAGCGCGAGGACGGTCGCCCCGGTGCGGCGCGCGTCGTCCACCCGCTCCAGCAGCGGGACGGGCGCCCCCTCCTCGGCGACGACGAACAGCGTCTCGCCGCGCCGGGCCTCCTCCAGCCGCTCCAGCCCGACCCGCAGGTGCGCGGGCGCGTCGGCCGGCGGCTCCCAGCGCACCAGCGTGGGCGCGAGGCCGGGGGCGCCGCCGAGCCGGCTCTCGTCGTCGAGGTGGGCCGCCAGATGCCACGGGTCGCCCGCCGGCGTGCCGACCAGCAGGAGCCCGCCCGGGGTGCGGGAGGTGACGCGCAGCGCCCGGCCGAACTCCTCGGTCCGCTCCAGCCAGCCCGTCGCCGACAGGACCTCGCGCAACATCGATATCTGCTCGGCGTCCACGGGCACCATGGTGCCTCACCCCGCGTCCCCGGCAGGCCCTTTCGGCGATGCGGGAGCCCGGCGCCGGGCTCCCGGTGGGCGGCCTGGCAGACTCGGCCGCATGACTGAGCAGCAGCAGAAGACGCCCTACGACCTTCCCGACGCGAGCGGCCTGACCATCGGCATCCTGGGCGGGACGGGAGACCAGGGCAAGGGCCTCGCGCGCCGGTTCGCGCTGGCCGGGCACCGGGTGACGATCGGGTCGCGCAAGGCCGAGCGCGCCCAGGCCGCCGCGGACGAGCTCGGCGCGGACCTGCCCGTCTCCGGCGCGGAGAACCCGGTCGCGGCCGGGGAGTCCGACGTGGTGATCGTGGCGGTGCCGTGGGACGGGCACAAGGCCACGCTGGAGTCGCTGCGCGCCGAGCTGGCGGGCAAGATCGTCGTGGACTGCGTGAACCCGCTCGGCTTCGAGAAGGGCAAGGGCGCGTTCGCGCTGCCGGTCGAGGAGGGCAGCGCCGCCGAGCAGGCCGCGGCCGTCCTGCCCGACAGCCGGGTCGTGGCCGCCTTCCACCACGTGTCGGCCAGGCTGCTGCTCGACCCCGAGGTGGACCGGATGGAGCTGGACGTCCTGGTGCTCGGCAACGACCGGGAGGCCACCGACCTCGTCCAGGCCCTCGCCGGGCGGATCCCCGGCATGCGCGGCGTCTACGGCGGGCGGCTGCACAACGCCCACCAGATCGAGGCGTTCACCGCCAACCTCATCTCCATGAACCGCCGCTACAAGGCCCACGCCGGACTGCGCATCACGGACGTCTGACCCCGCACCACGCGGGCCCTCCCCGGTACGGTGCCAGCATGAACGGTCAGGACGCCGCGCGACGGCCGCTCGTCCTGCTGCCGTCGGCCGGGACGGGGCCGCTGCGCGCGGTGGCGAAGCGGGTGGGGCTCGCGCTCGTCCTGCTGCTCATGGTGGTGGCCGTGGTCTACCTCGACCGCGACGGTTACCGCGACACCGGCGACGGGCGGCTGTCGCTGCTGGACGCCTTCTACTACGCCTCCGTGACCATGTCCACGACCGGGTACGGCGACATCACCCCGGTCGGGGACGGCGCGAGGCTCGTCAACATCGTCTTCATCACGCCCGTCCGGGTGCTGTTCCTCATCGTCCTCGTGGGGACGACCCTTGAGGTGCTGGCCGAACGCACCCGCGACGACTGGCGAAGGTCCCGCTGGAGGGCACGCGTGCGCGACCACATCGTGGTGGCCGGTTACGGCACGAAGGGCCGCAGCGCCATCAGGACCCTGCTGAGCACCGGGGTGCCGCCCGAGTCGATCGTCGTCGTGGACCCGGACCCGCGGGTCGTGGCCGAGGCCGCCGAGGCCGGGTTCGCGGGCGTCGTCGGGGACGCGACCCGCAGCTCGGTGCTCAGGCAGGCCTCGGTCCAGCGGGCCCGCGAGATCGTGGTGGCGAGCGCCCGCGACGACACCGCGGTGCTGATCACGCTGACCGCCCGGCAGCTCAACCCGCACGCCGGGATCCAGGCGGCGGTGCGCGAGTCGGAGAACGTCCCGCTGCTGCGCCAGTCCGGCGCCGACCACGTGGTGACCTCGTCGGAGGCGGCGGGGCGGCTGCTCGGGGTCTCCACCACGCAACCGAGCGTCGGCGAGGTCATCGAGGACCTGCTGGAGCAGGGGAGCGGCCTCGACCTGGTGGAGCGCGAGGTCCACCCGGACGAGGTCGGCGGCCCGCTCGGCGCGGTCCGCGTCCCCGCGCTGGCGGTGGTGCGGGACGGGCGGCTGCTGCCGTTCGACGACGCCGGCTGCGCGGCCCTCGAACCGGGCGACCGGCTGATCGTGGCGCGGTCCTCCACCCGGCGCCGCGGCCCGTCCGGGCCGGAGGAGGGGGACGGCCGGGACGGGGCCGGGCCGCCGGACGGTCCCCGAGAGCGAGACCACTGACCGGGCGGGGAGCGGTTCGGGCCTGCGCCGCGTCCTAGTCCTGGATTACCATCGCAGTGGCGACAGGCGGGGTGGAGATGAGAGAGAACCGGTCGGCAGATCCGTGGAGCGCGTTCCTGGCCCCTTCCGGGCAGAGCGGCGGCGTCCGGCCGCCGGGCGCGGTGCCCGCCGGTGAGCCCGGCCGCGCCGCCGGGTACGCCGAGCCGGGCGCGGAGGACGCGTGCCGCCGCGTGCTGGCGCAGTTGCGGGCGGCCAACGGCCCGCTGTCGCTGGAGCAGATCCACCACGCCACCCGTCTCGGGCTGCTGGAGGTCGCCGACGCCGTGGACGTGCTGCGCGAGCGCGGCCTCGTCGCGGTGGAGCGGGAAATCGACGAGGTCGTCCGGCTGACCGGGGAGTGACCGCGGCCCGATGATCGGATACGTCGTCGCGGTCTCGCTGAGCTGCCTGGTGGGCATCGCCGAGCTGGTCAGCCGGTACCGGGACCGGCCCACCACGCTGGTCCGGGTGCCGAGCACCTGGGCGTACGTGCTGATCAACGGGGGAGCGGGCGCGGGCTCGCTGCTGCTCCTGCACACCTTCGGCTGGCGGTTCGGCGTCCAGTCGCCGCACGTCGCCGAGGCGACGCAGGTGCTCGTGGCGAGCCTCGGCTCGATGATGGTGTTCCGCAGCGCGGTGTTCACCGTCCGGGTCGGCGACGAGGACGTCGCCGTGGGGCCGAGCACGCTGCTGACCTCGCTGCTGGCCGCCGCCGACCGGGGCGTCGACCGGATGCAGGCCAAGACCCGCGCGCACGAGGCGGGCGAGATCATGCGGGGCGTCTCGTTCGCCAGGTCGCGGCTCGCGCTGCCGACGTACTGCCTCGGCCTGCTGCAGAACGTGTCCGCCGAGGACCAGGCCGACCTGCGCACGGCCGTGGACGCGCTCGCCGGCAGCGAGATGACCGACGGCCAGATGGCCCTCAACCTGGGGCTGCTGCTGATGAACGTCGCCGGTCCCGACGTGCTGCGCTCCGCCGTGGAGACGCTCCGCGACGAGATCATGGCGGACGGTGCGGCCCCGCGCCGCCTCCCGCCGCCGCGCGACGGCCAGGACCACGAGGGCGGCCGGTCCGGCGCCGGAGCACGGCCCGGACCCGTCCGCTCCGACCCCGACCAGTAGCGGGAACACACACGGCCGCGCCGGGGGCGGCGCGGCCGTGCGGGGGTGGGCCTGGTTCGGCGCTGGGGCCCGTGCCCGCTAGTGGTAGGTGTGCTCCGGCGCCGGATAGGCGCCGCTGACGACCTCGTCGGCGTAGGCGCGGGCCGCCTCGCCGAGCAGGGTGTTCATGTCGGCGAACTTCTTGACGAACTTCGCGGTGTGCGGGGTGAGCCCGGCCATGTCCTGCCAGACGAGGACCTGCGCGTCGGTCTGGTTGCCGCCGCCGATGCCGATCGTCGGGATGGACAGGGACGCGGTGACGCGGGCGGCGAGGTCCTCGGGCACGCATTCGAGGACGACGGAGAACGCGCCCGCCGCCTCCAGCGCCTTGGCGTCGGCCATCAGCTCGTCGCCGTCCTGGCCCCGGCCCTGCACCCGGTAGCCGCCGAACGCGTTCACCGACTGCGGGGTGAGGCCGAGGTGGCCCATCACCGGGATGCCGGCCGCGACCATCGCCTCGGCCTGCGGGATGACGCGGCGCCCGCCCTCCAGCTTGACCGCGTGGGCGCCGGTCTCCTTGAGGAACCGGGTGGCGGCCGTCAGCGCCTCGGTGACGCCCGTCTGGTAGGAGCCGAACGGCAGGTCGGCGACCACCATGGCGCGCTTGGAGCCGCGGACGACGGCCGCGGTGAGCGGGATCAGGTCGTCCACGGTGACGGGGATGGTCGAGTCGTAGCCGTAGACCACCATCGCGGCGGAGTCGCCGACGAGCAGCACGGGGATCCCGGCCTCGTCGAAGATCCGCGCGGTGAGCGCGTCGTAGGCGGTGAGCATCGGCCACTTCTCGTGCCGCTGCTTCGCCGCGGCGATGTCGCGTACGGTCACCCTGCGCCCGCTCGTACCGCCGTAGAGTGCGGTCGGCTGTGCCGGGGGTGCGACGGATGAAGACATGCAGAACCTCCGCTGGTCTTGAGGCGCCACTGCGGCGTACCCAGACGAAACCGATGGTGCCACCTGACCAACGATTCGGGTACCCCTCCCCATTCCAGAATTTTCTCCGCCGGGCCGGGAACAGATTCCGAAACGATACCGTTGCGTATCGACATGGACCCCCAGACGATCCAGCGGCGCCGGTGGTACATCCTCGGCGTCCTGACCATGAGCCTGCTGGTGGTGGTGCTCGACAACACCATCCTCAACGTCGCGCTCAAGACCATCGCCGACCCCGTCAAGGGCCTCGGCGCCACGCAGAGCCAGCTCGAATGGGCGATCAACTCCTACACGCTGGTCTTCGCCGGCCTGCTGTTCACCTTCGGCGTGATCGGCGACCGGATCGGCCGCAAGCGCGTGCTCATCGGCGGCATGGCGGTGTTCGCCCTCGCCTCGCTGGTGTCGGCGTACGCCCAGTCGCCCGAGCAGCTCATCTACGCCCGCGCCCTGATGGGCCTCGGCGGCGCCGCGGTCATGCCGCAGACGCTGTCCATCATCACCAACGTCTTCGAACCGCACGAGCGCGCCCGCGCCATCGGCATCTGGGCCGGCGCGGTCGGCCTCGGCGTCGCCATCGGCCCGCTCACCGGCGGCCTGCTGCTCGCCCACTTCTGGTGGGGCTCGGTCTTCCTCATCAACGTGCCGGTCATCGCGGTCGGCGTCACGCTGATGGCGTTCCTGGTCCCCGAGTCGCGCAACCCCGCCCCCGGCCGGCTCGACCCGGTCGGCGTGGTGCTGTCGGTCATCGGCCTGGTCGTCCTGTCGTACGGGATCATCCAGGGCGGTGAGGAGGGCGACTGGCTGCGGCCGTCCGTGCTCGGCCCGATCCTCGCCGGCGCCGCCGTCCTCGCCCTGTTCGTGTGGCACGAGGCCCGCACCGCGTCCCCGGCCTTCGACGTCCGGCTGTTCAAGGACGCGCGCATGTCGGCCGCCGTCGCGTCCATCGCGCTGTGCTTCTTCGCCGCCACCGGCGTGTTCTTCTTCGCCAACTTCTACATGCAGTCGGTGCGGGGCCTGACGCCGCTCCAGTCCGGAGCCATGGTGCTCCCGTTCGCCGTCGCGCAGCTCGCCTTCGCCCCGCGCAGCGCCGCGATGGTGCGCCGCTTCGGCGCCAAGGCGGTCTGCACCATCGGGCTGCTGCTGGTCACCGTCGCGCTGGCGAGCTACCAGTTCGTCGGCGTCCACACCTCCCTGTGGATCCTCGGCGCGATCTTCTTCGTGCAGGGCGTCGGGATGGCCAACGTGATGCCGCCCGCCACCGAGTCGGTCATGTCCGCGCTGCCCCGCGAGAAGGCCGGCGCCGGATCGGCCATCAACAACACCGCCCGCCAGGTCGCGGTCGCGATGGGCGTGGCCGTGCTCGGCTCGGTCGTCGCCTCCGTCTACCGCGGCGACCTGCGCGCCGAGCTCGCCGCGCTGCCCGCCGGCGCGCGGCAGGCCGCCGCCGAGTCGATCGAGGGCGCGCACGCCGTCGCCGCCCGGATGGGCCCCGCCGGGCAGAGCCTCGTCGGCCCCGCCGACGCCGCCTTCGTGCATGCCATGCACGCAGCGTCCGTCGCCGCCGCCGTGGTCTCCTTCATCGGCGCCCTGGTCGTTCTGAAGTGGATGCCGGGACGCGCCGCGGCACCGTCCGAGCAGGCTCCGGCCGAGCGGCGGCCGGAGAAGGCCGCCGTGTGACGGCCGGTGTGGCAGGGTGAGGGAATCATGACCGGGACCGAGCGGCGGCAGGCGGGGCGGCCTCGCAGCGAGCGCGCCGAGAAGGCCATCGTCGAGGCCACCCTGGACCTGCTGGCCGAGGAGTCGGGGGTGGCGGGCGTCTCCATCGAGGCGGTCGCCGCCCGCGCCGGCGTCGGCAAGACGACGATCTACCGGCGTTGGCCCAGCAAGGAGGCGCTGATCGTGCACGCGCTCGGCGCGGTGAAGGAGCCGCTGCCCGAGCCGTCCGGCGCGTCCGCCCGCGAGGACCTCACCGCGATCGCGCGGCGGTTCGCGGGCGACCGGCACCGCCGGTACTCGCGGTGCTTCTGGAACGTCGTCGGAGGCGCGGAGAAGCACCCCGAGCTGTACGCCCGCTACCGGCAGGAGGTCATCGAGCCGCGGCGGGACGTCATCCGCAGGGTGATCCAGCGCGGGGTCGACTCCGGCGAGCTGCGCCCCGACCTCGACGTGGAGGTCGCGATGTCGCTGCTGCTCGGCTCCCTGACCGCCAAGCGGCCGCAGGAGACGTTCCCCGAGGGGTACGCCGACGCGGTCGTCGACACCCTCCTGCGGGGCATCGAGAGCGCGCGGCAGAGCCGTCCGGAAGCGGACGACGGGCGGTTTTCGGCGCGGTAAGCGCGATCTTCTCCCCTTACCGCTGGCTCATGCCCCATACTGTCGCTGGGTAGTGCTGAGACGACCGGCTGTCTGGAGCGCGTCAGGTGAGATCCGTCATGGCGCCGCGAGGCGATGCGCCGGCCACCGATTCGGCGTCCCGGACCCTGGTCCTGGGCATCGACGGTGCCCGGCACATCGTGCAGTGCGGCCCGAACGCCAAGGCCGTCCTCGGCCGTGCCCCCGAGGAGCTGATCGGCCGGCCCGCGACCGACCTGGTCGGCGACGAGGCGAAGGCCGAGCTGGAGACCCTCCTGGAGGCCAACGGCGCCGGGCAGGAGCGCAACGGCGTGATGGGCGTGCTGCGCGGCGACGGCGGCGCGCCCGCCGACGCCCTCGTCACCGTGCAGCCGATGCTCGGCGGCGGCGCGGGCGCGGCGCCCGCCGCGCTGCTGTTCATCCGCGTCGAGCTGCCGCCGAGCGAGCGCTACCAGGATCCCGCCCTCATGCGGCGCGCCCTGATGGACGACCCGCTCACCCGCTTCGGCGCCACGCTCGACCTCGACCAGTCCGCCCGCGGTCTCGTCGACGTCGTCGTCCCGCACTTCTGCAACGTCGCGTCGGTGCTGGTGCTGGAGAGCCTGGTCGCCGCCGACGAGGTGCACGCCGAGTCCGGCTCGGCGGTGCTGCGCCGCATCGCGGTCACCTCCGACGACGGCAACCCGGCCTGGACGTCCACGTTCCCCGTCGGCGAGGTGCTCGTCTTCCCGGAGGGCACCCCGTACCGGCAGGTCATGGAGACCGCGCGGCCCGTCCACCTGCCGCACATCGAGGTGGACCGCGCGAGCGAGATCGGCCGGCTGTGGCGGCGCGGCCCGGCGGGCGAGCTGCTGTCCAACGTGTCGATGGTGCTGCTGCCGATGATCGCCCGGGACACGCTGCTCGGCTTCATCGCCTGCACCCGCGTGCCCGGCTTCCGCAAGTTCGACGCCTACGACGTCGAGATCGGCATGGAGTTCGCCGCCCGCGCCGCCATCGTCATCGACAACGCCCGGCGCTACAGCCGCGAGCGGGCCACCGCGCTCGCGCTGCAGCGCAGCCTGCTGCCGATGCGGCTGTCCGCGCCGTCCTCGGTCGAGGTCCGGCACCGCTACCTGCCGGGCAGCAAGCTGGTCGAGGTCGGCGGCGACTGGTACGAGTCGATCGCGCTGCCCGGCGCCCGCGTCGCCCTGATCGTCGGGGACGTCGCCGGGCACGGCGTCCGCGCCGCCGTCACCATGGGGCGGCTGCGCACCGCCCTGCACACGCTCGCGAACCTGGAGCTGCCGCCCGCCGACGCCCTGCACGTCATGCACGAGCTGATGATCGAGCTGGGCGAGCAGGAGCCGCACTTCGCCACCTGCGTCTACGCGGTGTACGACGCGACCAGCGGCACCATCGAGATCGCCTCCGCCGGGCACCTGCCGCCGCTGCTGGCGAGCCCGGCCGGCGACAACGAGTACCTGGAGGTCCCGCCCGCCCCGCCGCTCGGCGTCTCGGGCGGCTCGGCCATCGAGAGCCGCGAGTTCCCCGTCGAGGACGGCAGCCTCTTCGTGATCTACACCGACGGCCTGGTGGAGAACCGGGGCCGCGACATCGACGACGGCCTCGCCCGCCTCCAGAAGATCTTCGGCCGCGACTCGGTCGACCGCTCCATGGAGGACCTCGCCAAGACCACCCTCGCGGGCGTCTACGCCGACCAGCACCGCGACGACATCGCCGTCCTGATCGCCCGGCTGCGCCGCCTGCCCCAGGACCGCTACTCCTCCTGGACGCTGCCCGCCGACCCGGCCGCCGTCCGCCGAGCCCGCGGCCTCGTCAGCACCCGCCTGGCGGAATGGGACCTGGAGGACCTCGACTACACCACCGAACTGCTGGCCTCCGAGCTCATCACCAACGCGCTCCGCTACGCCCACGGCCCGATCGAGCTGCGCCTCCTGCTGGAGCGCACCCTCGTCCTGGAGGTCCTGGACCGCTCCGCCGCCCTTCCGCGCCTGCGCCGCGCCGAGGACGACGACGAGAACGGCCGCGGCCTCCTGGTCGTGAGCCAGCTCGCCCACCGCTGGGGCAGCCGCCGCACCGCCGCGGGCAAGGTCGTCTGGTGCGAGCAGATCGTCCCCGGCGTCGACCCCGACGCCTCGGAGCAGGTCCCCGCCTGGCCCGAAGAGGCCTGGCCCGGCGAACTCCACCACCGCGACGGCTGAGCCGTGCCTGCCCAGGGGCACCCCCCTGGAGCCCCCTGTCGCGACGCTCTTGGCGTCGACTTGAGCCGGGGGTTCCAGGGGGTCGCCCCCTGGGTCAACGCAGTTTTTCGCGCCAGCGGTTGGTGATGGGGAGTCGGCGGTCGCGGCCGAAGTTCTTGGGCGTGATCTTGGGGCCGGGCGGGTACTGGCGGCGCTTGTACTCGGCGATGTCGACGAGGCGGATGGCGCGCTCGACCAGGGCCGGGTCGTGGCCGGCGTCGACGAGGGCGTCGCGGCCCATGTCGCGCTCGACGTAGTCGGTCAGGATCGGGTCCAGGAGGGCGTACTCGGGGAGGCTGTCGCGGTCGCGCTGGTCGGGGCGCAGCTCCGCGGACGGCTCCTTGACGATGATGGCCTCGGGGATGGGCTCCTGCGCGAAGGGGTGCAGGAGCGGCGAGTCCTTGCCCGCCTGGGCGTTGCGCCAGCGGGCGAGGTCCCAGACGGTGAGCTTGAAGACGTCCTTGATGGGGCCGAAGCCTCCCGCGGAGTCGCCGTAGAGGGTGGAGTAGCCGGTCGCCAGCTCGCTCTTGTTGCCGCCGGTGAGGACGAGGTGGCCGTCCTCGTTGGACAGGGCCATCCACACGTTGGCGCGGATGCGGGCCTGGAGGTTCTCGGCGGCGAGGCCGTGCAGGTCGAGCTGCTCCTCGAACGCCTCGACCATGTCGGCGATGGGGACGATGCGGGAGTTGATGCCCTGCCGCTTGACGAGCTCCTCGGCGTCCACGACGGAGCCCTCCGAGGAGTAGCGGCTGGGCAGCAGGACGGCGTGCACGTTCTCCGGGCCGATGGCGTCGGAGGCGATGGTGGCGACGAGCGCCGAGTCGATGCCGCCGGACAGGCCGAGCACGACGGAGCGGAAGCCGTTCTTGCGGACGTAGTCGCGGGTGCCGAGGACGAGCGCCGCGTACACCTCGGCCAGGTCCTCCAGGGGCGGCGCGACCGTGCCCGGCTCGGCGGGGTAGGCGGGCAGCGGGTCGGCGGACAGGACGTGCCGGTCGATGGCGATCGTGGTGCCGTCCTGGGCGTCGACGAGGACGGGGCCCTCGTCGGCGGCGGGGCCGGCGGCGGGGAGGTCGAGGTCGGTGACGAGGAGGTGCTCGACGAACTGCGGGGCGCGCGACAGCGGCGAGCCGTCCGGGCCGACGATGACCGAGTCGCCGTCGAAGACGAGCTCGTCCTGGCCGCCGACCAGGTTGACGTAGGCGAGCGCGCAGCCGGCCTCGCGGGCGCGGCCGGCGCACAGGTCGAGGCGGACGTCGTCCTTGTCGCGCTCGTACGGGGAGGCGTTGATCACCAGCAGCAGCCCGGCGCCCGAGGCGCCGGTGACGCTGACCGGGCCGCCGTCCTGCCAGAGGTCCTCGCAGATGGCGGTGGCGACGTCCACGCCGTGCAGCCGGACGACCGGCAGCCGGTCGCCGCGCGCGAAGATCCGGTACTCGTCGAACACGCCGTAGTTGGGCAGGTGGTGCTTGGCGGAGCGGACGAGCACCTCGCCGCCGTGCAGCCACGCGGCCGCGTTCAGCGGCAGGCCGCCGGCCCGGCCGGAGCGGGCCGCGCCGGCCGGCGGGCAGTCGAGGTAGCCGGTGACGACGGGGAGGTCGCCGAGGCCCTCGTCGGCGAGCCGGCGGGCGAGGCGCAGGAGGGCGTCGCGGGACGCCGCCACGAAGGACGCGCGCAGCGCGAGGTCCTCCACGGGGTATCCGGTCAGCATCATCTCCGGGAATGCGACGAGGTGCGCGCCCGCCTCGGCGGCGCGGCGCGTCCACGTCACGATCTTGTCGGCGTTGCCGTCGAGGTCGCCGACGGTCGAGTTCACCTGTGCGAGCGCGAGCCTGAGTTGTGCCACGGTCCAAGGGTAGAGCGTCGCGGCTAGTTTCGTCACTTTGACGAGAAGTCGGCGGCCAGCGCGGCGGCGCGTCGCCGCCGGATCGCGGGGGCCAGCGCGAGCTGCGCCGCGGCGGCGGCCAGGGCGAGACCCGCGCAGGTCAGCCACAGCGCGGGCGCCCCTCCGGCGCCGAGCAGCTGGGTGCCGCCGAGGGGCGCCAGCAGGAAGCCGCCCGACCACGCCATCCCGTACAGGCCGCCGTACCGGCCGCGCAGGTCGGCGGGCGCGAGGTCGGCGACCACGGCCTGCAGGACGGACGCGGCGATGATCTCTCCGAGCGTCCACACCAGGATCGTCGCGGTGTAGGCGGCCACGGACGAGGCGAGGGAGGTGAGCCCGTAACCGGCCCCGACGAGCGCGAAGCCCGCCGCCAGCACCAGGCTGTGGTCGCGCCGCGCCAGCCACGCGTTCACCACCGGCTGGACGACGATGATCAGCACGCCGTTCGCCGCGATCGCCAGGCCGTAGGACCGCGGGCCGAGCCCGTCCTCCTTCATGGCGAGCGGCATCGTCGTCATGCCCTGCATGAGCACGAACGTGTAGAAGAGGGTGACCAGCACGTAGCCGACCATGACCCGGTCGCGCAGCACGCGGCCGAACCCGCCCGCCGGCCCGGCGGGGACGTCGCGGGTCCGCGTCTCCGGGATAGCCCGCCACACGAGCAGGCCGAACGCCGCGCAGGTGAGGGCGTCGATCCAGAACAGCCACAGGAAGCCCTGCTGCGCGAGCGTCCCGCCGAGCACCATGGCGACGGCCCAGCCGAGGTTGATCGCCCAGAACAGCAGCCCGAACGCGCGCGGGCGGTCGGCCGGGGAGATGATGTCGGCCACCATCGCCTGGGCGGCGGGCCGGTACATGTCCAGCAGCAGGCCGAGCACCAGCGCGGCCGCGAGGATCGCGGCGAACCCCTGGGCGTAGCCCAGCGCGAGCATGGCCGCGCCGGTGCCGACGGTCGCGAGCGTCAGCGTCGCGCGGCGGCCGATGCGGTCGGCGAGCAGGCCGCCCGCGAGCTGCCCGGCGAGCGAGCCCGCGCCCAGCACGGCCATCGTCACGCCGGCCTGGGCCAGCGACAGCCCGCGCATGGTCGTCAGGTAGAGGCCGAGGAACGGCTCGACCATGGTCCCGAGGCGGTTGAGCAGGGTGCCCGCCCACAGCACCCAGAAGGGCCGGGGGAAGCCGCCCACCCGGGGGCGGAGGAAAGCCGCGAACCTGCCGGGAGCGGGACCGACGGGAGGTTCTTCCAGAAGGGTCACGGTGACGATGGTGGAGGCGGCCCGCGCTCCGAGACATTCATTTAGCCTGGGCTAAATGATCGAGTTCGTGCTAGCGCCGGACGACGTGGCGCGGGTCCGGTTCGCGTTCTCGCCGCTGTGGGAGATGGTGCGCAGCCTGCGGGTGCTCGCCGACCCGTCCGGCCACGCGCTCCACCTGCCGTGGGTGCGCACCGTCCGGCCCCGGCTGCGCGGTCTCGGCTTCGAGCCGCTGCTGGACGTCGTCCTGCCCGCCGGGTACATCCCGGACTTCCTCACCCCGCCGCCGCGCACGCCGCTGCCCGACCTCGGCGCGGAGATCGCGACCGTCCGCGCCACCCCTCCCGAGGTCGTCGCCGCCGAGCTCAGCTGGACCGCGCCCGGCACCCCGGCCCGGCCCGCCCGCCGCGCCATGGCCGCCGACCCCGAAGGCACCCTGGAAAGCCTCGCCGACCTGCTCGAACGCTACTGGGAGGTGGCCGTTGAGCCGTTCTGGCCGCGCATCCGCGACCTCCTGGAGGGGGAGGTCCTGCGCCGCAGCGGCGCGCTCGCCGCCGAGGGGGCCGAGGGGGTGTTCGGCGACCTGCACGAGGGGGTCTCCTGGCGCGCGGGGACGCTCACCGTCGACCGCCACTGGCATTTCCGAGGAGAGCTGGCCGGGCGCGGCATCCTGCTCGTCCCGAGCGCGTACGTGTGGCCGAACGTGTCGGTGATGGTGCCGCCCTACCAGCCGATGCTCAGCTATCCGCCGCGCGGCGTGGCGACCCTCTGGGAGACCGGGCCGCCGGACGAGCCGCGCGCCGGCGCCCTGGCCGCGCTGATCGGACGCCGCCGCGCCGAGTTGCTCACGGCGCTCGGCACGCCCGCGTCCACCACCGACCTGGCCAGGCGGACGGGCGTGACCGCGGGGGCCGTCAGCCAGCACCTGGGCGTCCTGCGCGCCTGCGGCCTCGTCACCGGGCACCGCATGGGCCGCCGCGTCCTGTACGTCCGCACCCCGGCCGGGGACGCCCTCGCCGGCGCTCAGCGCAGCGACGCGAGCGCGTCCAGGCGCGGCGGGGCGGGGGAGGCGTCCGGTCCGTAGCGGCCGGACTCGGCGAGCCAGTCCATGTGCGCGCGCGGCGTGTCCAGCAGGACCTTGACGACCTGCGCGGCGGCGGCGCGCTGCGCGACCGTCAGGTCCAGCCGGTCGAGCATCTCCGGCAGCCGGCGCGCCGCCGTCCACGCCTCGTCCAGCCGGTCGGCGATCCGGTCGGCGACCTCGCGGGCCGCCCGCGCCTCGTCCAGCCCGTGCGCCCTGGCGAGAACGGCGGGCAGGTCGTGCACGTCGCCGCGCGCGGCCTCCAGGTCGTGCGAGGCGAGGTCGTTGGCCCACGCGACCGCGTCGGCGACGCCGTCGGCGAGGGTCTTCCAGCGGGGCGTGCGCAGCAGCCGTGCCGGCAGCTCGACGCCGAGGACGGCCTCCACCAGGTCGAACAGGAACGGGCCGCAGGCCCGCCGGCGCAGCGCCGGGTACTCCTGCTCGGTCGGGACGTGGCTGATCCGCCGGTTGACGGCCTCCTCGGCGCAGCCGTCGCGGTGCGCCTCCAGGTGCAGCATGAACCGCCGGCGCCAGTCGCGGCTCATGTCCTTGGACGTGGCCTGCCACAGCTCCACCAGCGCCGCCTCCAGCGGCCGGGCGCCGGGCCGGGCGTGGCCGCGCCGCATCGCGCGCAGCAGGTCGTCGTACAGCCCGTGCACGGCGCTGCCGCTGTCGGCGAGCGGCGGGTGGTCCAGCGTGTCGTCCAGCGCGAGGGTCCAGGTCAGCCAGCGGGCGAACAGGTCCACGGCGGCCAGGTCGGCGGACGGCAGGACGCGGGCGGCGAGCCGCTCGCAGCGCGCCCGGCCGAGCGGGGAGGTGTCCGGATCTCCGAGCACCAGCCCGCGGCCGCGTGCCCAGGCCTCCACCTGCGCGCACAGCTGCCACGACTCCGGGTGCATGGCCGACGGGGTGGCCAGCGCGGTCACCCGGTCGGTCATCGAGAGAAGAAGTGAGATGTCCACGACGCGATCCACGCTAACGATCACCTTGCCGGACGACCATGATCGCCACGTCAATTTCTGGGAAACGGATATCCGGGGACGGTCATGGGCGAGTCAGCCGCCCGCCCCTGCCCCCCGCCGGGGGGACGTGCGATAGTGCGGTGATCGGAAGCGAGCACGACCAGGAGGAAACGTGTCGAGACGGACCACGCTCCGGGCCTTCGGCGCGGGGCTCGCGGCCCTGGCGCTGACGGCGTCGGCGTGCGGCGGCGACAAGGGCGCGACGGTGCAGGGCGTGAAGCTCATCGAGAAGGGCGCGCTCACCTCGTGCACGCACCTGCCCTACCCGCCCTTCCAGTCGGAGGACAAGAAGTCGGGCAAGGTCGTGGGCTTCGACGTCGAGCTCATCGACCTCGTCGCCAAGCGGCTCGGCGTCACCCAGAAGATCGTCGACACCCCGTTCGAGACGATGAAGACGGGTTCGGCGCTGAACGCCGGCAAGTGCGACATCCAGATGGGCGGCATGACGATCAAGCCCGACCGGGTGAAGTTCATGGACGTCTCCACCCCCTACTTCGACGCCACGCAGTCGCTGATGGCGAAGAAGGGCAGCGGGATCACCACGCTCGACGACGTCAAGGCCAGGAAGCTCAAGCTCGGCTCGCAGGCGAGCACGACCGGCGAGGACTTCGTCAAGGGCAAGGGCTTCGACCCGCGCTCGTTCGACAACTCCAACGCCGAGCTGAACGGCCTGCGCACCGGCCAGGTGGACGTGATCGTGCAGGACGACCCGGTCGTCAAGGGCTGGCTGAAGGACCCGGCGAACGCCGGCTTCGAGATCGCCGCCAACCTGAACACCGGTGAGCAGTACGGGTTCTGGATGCGCAAGGGCCACAACCCCGAGCTGGTGAAGATCACCAACGACGTGATCGCGAAGGCGAAGGCGGACGGCTCCTACAAGCGGATCTACGAGAAGTGGATCGGTCCGATGCCGCCCAGCGCCGGCGGCGGCTCGTGACCGCCGAACCGGCCGGTGCGGCGGCGCCCGGCGGGCTGACCCGCCGGCGCCGCCGGCAGCTCTCCCTCGGCGGCCAGTACGGGATCTTCGTGGTCGTCGTGGTGCTGCTGCTGGCGCTCGCCGACTGGGGCACCCTGCGGCTCAACTTCGCCAACTGGGACGTCGCCAAGAGCCTGTTCCCCGACATCATCACGGTCGGGCTGCGCAACACCGCCCTCTACACCGCGGTCGGGTTCGGGATCGGCCTCGGCGGCGGGCTGGTCGTCGCGCTGATGCGGCTGTCGTCGGTGCCCCCGTACCGGTGGTTCGCCACCGCCTACATCGAGATCTTCCGCGGCCTGCCGCTCCTGCTGATCTTCATCTTCGTGGGCGTCGGCGTGCCGCTGGCCTTCCCGGGCACCAACATCCCCGGCGGCGCCGCCGGGCAGGCGGGACTGGCCCTCGGCCTCGCCGCCACCGCCTACATGGCCGAGACGATCCGGGCCGGGATCGAGGCCGTCCCGAAGGGGCAGCTGGAGGCGGCGCGGTCGCTCGGCATGTCGCACACCCGCGCGATGCGCTCGATCATCATCCCGCAGGCGTTCCGGATCATCATCCCGCCGCTCACCAACGAGCTGGTGCTGCTCTGCAAGGACTCCTCGCTGGTGCTGTTCCTCGGCATCACGCTCGAACAGCGGGAGCTCACGAAGTTCGGCCGCGACCTCGCGGGCGAGCAGGGCAACACCACCCCGATCATCGTGGCGGGGATCTGCTATCTGCTCATCACGATCCCGCTGAGCCTGCTGGCCCGGCGGCTGGAGGCGCGGCAGCGGAGGGGACGGCGATGACGAGCCTTGCCAAGGACACCGGCGACCGGGCGGCCATCGAGATCAGCGGCCTGTACAAGTCGTTCGGGGCGAACGAGGTGCTGCGCGGCATCGACTTCCACGTCGGGGCCGGTGAGGTCGTCTGCGTGATCGGCCCGTCCGGGTCCGGCAAGTCGACGCTGCTGCGCTGCGTCAACCTGCTGGAGGAGCCCTCCGCCGGGACGGTCCGGGTCGCGGGCGCCGACGTCACCGACCCCGAGGTCGACATCGACGCCGTCCGCCGCCGGATCGGCATGGTCTTCCAGGCGTTCAACCTGTTCCCGCACCTGACCGCGCTCGGCAACGTCATGATCGCCCAGCGGAAGGTGCTGAAGCGGGGCAGGGCGGAGGCGGAGCGGATCGCCCGGGAGAACCTGGAGCGGGTCGGGCTGGCCGACAAGGTCGACGCCTACCCGGCGCAGCTGTCGGGCGGCCAGCAGCAGCGCGTGGCCATCGCCCGCGCGCTCGCGATGGGCCCGGAGGTGATGCTGTTCGACGAGCCGACGTCCGCGCTGGACCCCGAGCTGGTCGGGGACGTCCTCGGCGTCATGCGCGGCCTCGCGGAGGCGGGGATGACGATGCTCGTCGTCACCCACGAGATGAGCTTCGCCCGGGAGGCCGCCGACCGGGTGGTGTTCATGGACGGCGGCGTGGTGGTGGAGGAGGGCCCGCCCGACCAGGTGATCGGAGCGCCCGCCCACGAGCGGACCCGGACCTTCCTTTCGCGCGTCCTCGACCCGGCCGCCGCGCGGATCGAGGACGGTCCGCGGTCGGATATGTTCCGATCACCGGCCCCGGACGCGTAACGTCGCGGTAACAGCGTCCGGGCATACTGCAGATACAGCCGGACCGGCTCAGCGCGGCCGGCATGCCGGGCCCGCGTCGTCGACAACGCAGTCTCGCCGACAGGGCAGTACCGAGGGAGAGGGCATTGGACCGTCAGCAGGAGTTCGTGCTCCGCACGCTGGAGGAGCGCGACATCCGCTTCATCCGGCTGTGGTTCACCGACGTGCTCGGGTTCCTGAAGTCGGTGGCCGTCGCCCCCGCCGAACTGGAGGGCGCCTTCGGCGAGGGCATCGGCTTCGACGGCTCGGCGATCGAGGGCTTCGCCCGGGTGTACGAGGCCGACATGATCGCCAAACCGGACCCGTCCACCTTCCAGGTGCTGCCCTGGCGCTCGGAGTCCCCGGGCGTCGGCCGCATGTTCTGCGACATCCTCATGCCGGACGGGGCGCCGAGCTTCGCCGACCCCCGCTACGTCCTCAAGCGCGCCCTGGCGCGGGCCGCCGACCTCGGGTTCACCTTCTACACCCACCCCGAGATCGAGTTCTTCCTCTTCAACGACAAGCCGGAGGACGGCCGCGAGCCCGAGCCGGCGGACGCGGGCGGCTACTTCGACCACACCCCGCACAGCGCCGCGCACGACTTCCGGCGCAACGCCATCACCATGCTGGAGGCGATGGGGATCTCGGTGGAGTACAGCCACCACGAGGGCGCCCCCGGCCAGCAGGAGATCGACCTGCGGTACGCCGACGCGCTCACCACCGCCGACAACATCATGACGTTCCGGCTGGTCATGAAGGAGGTCGCGCTGGAGCAGGGCGTGCACGCCTCCTTCATGCCGAAGCCGTTCACCGAGCACCCCGGCTCGGGCATGCACACCCACATGTCGCTGTTCGAGGGCGACCGCAACGCCTTCTACGAGCCGGGCGCGGAGTACAAGCTGTCCAAGGCGGGGCGGGCGTTCATCGCCGGGCTGCTGCGGCACTCCGCGGAGATCACCGCGGTGTGCAACCAGTGGGTCAACTCCTACAAGCGGCTGTGGGGCAACGTCGGCTCCGCGGCGGGCCTGGGCGGAGAGGCCCCGTCCTACATCTGCTGGGGGCACAACAACCGGTCCGCGCTGGTCCGCGTCCCCATGTACAAGCCGCACAAGGGCCACTCGACCCGCATCGAGTTCCGGTCGCTGGACACGGCCGCCAATCCCTACCTGGCGTTCGCGGCGATCCTCGGCGCCGGGCTCAAGGGGATCGAGGAGGGCTACGAGCTGCCGCCGGGCGCCGAGGACGACGTCTGGGCCCTGACCGTGGCCGAGCGGCGCGCCCTCGGCATCGAGCCGCTGCCGCAGAACCTGGACGAGGCCATCCGCGCGATGGAGCGCAGCGAGCTGATGGCCGACGTCCTCGGCGAGCACGTCTTCGACTTCTTCCTGCGCAACAAGCGCCAGGAGTGGGAGGACTACCGCCGCCAGGTGACCGAATTCGAGCGGAAGCGGCTGCTGGCCGTCCTCTGAGGCCCGCACCGGATTACGGTTGGTCCTGTGACCGAGTCCTGGACTTCCGACCGCCGTCCCTCGCTCGCCGGACGCCTGGCGCGGCTCGGGTTCACCCACGCGGCGCGGGCGGAGCGGCTGCTCGCGGAGGCCGAGCGGGACGGCGCCGGGCCCGGCGACGGCCTGCTCGACGCCCTCGGCGGCACCGCCGACCCCGACCTCGCCCTGGACGGTCTGCTGCGCCTGC
>NZ_JBFARL010000063.1:0-37983 GCF_040674655.1 Actinomadura sp. NPDC049753
GACATGTCAACGGCCGCAGTCGTCGCCGAAATCGTAGACAGCGTCCGTGAGATACGACAACACACGCTCCCCAATGCGGTAGCTCTCGCCGCTCCTCGAGCGGACGCGGGAGGCCGAGCGCACCGACCCGGGAGCCGTCCGGTGGCCGCGCCACAAGGTCCACGACGACGCGACCGCGGCCGTCTGCGACCTCGGCTGACCCGCCTGGCGAGCAATCGCTTGGTCGTGTCGTAGGGTGCGGGGACCGGCGGGAAAGGACGTGGCATGCGCCTCGGCATCACGATGTTCGCGACCGACCTGACCATGGCGCCGCACGAGCTGGCCCGGGAGGCGGAGGCGCGCGGGTTCGCCTCGCTCTACCTCCCCGAGCACACCCACATCCCCGTGTCCCGCGCCACCCCGCCGCCGACGGGCGCCGCGACCCTGCCCGAGGAGTACTCCCGCACGCTCGACCCGCTGGTGTCGCTCGCCGCGGCGGCCGTGACGACCGAGCGGATCGTCCTCGGCACCGGCGTCCTGCTGCCCGCCCAGCGCGAGCCGATCGTCACCGCCAAGGCCGTCGCCACCCTCGACCGGCTGGCGCCCGGCCGGATCGCACTCGGCGTCGGCTACGGGTGGAACGCCGAGGAGGGCGCCGACCACGGCGTCCCGTGGAAGCGGCGGCGCGCGGTGGCGCGCGAGCACGTCCTCGCCATGCGCGCCCTCTGGACGGACGAGGTGGCGTCCTTCGAGGGGGAGTTCGTCGGCTTCGCGCCGAGCCGGGCGTGGCCGAAGCCGTCCCGCCGCGTCCCCGTACTGCTCGGCGGCGCCCCCGGTCCGACGCTGTTCGCGCACATCGCCGAGTTCGGGGACGGGTGGATGCCGATCGGCGGCGCGGGCGTCCGCGAGGCCCTTCCCGCCCTGCGCCGGGCCTGCGAGGACGCGGGGCGCGACCCGGTGCCCGTGATCCCCTTCGGGACGCTGCCCACCCTCGGCAAGCTCGACCACTACGCCTCGCTCGGGATCGAGGAGGTCGTGCTGCGCGTGCCCGCCGGCGACCGCGACTCGGTCCTGCCGGTGCTGGACGGCTACGCCCGCTCCCACCTGTGAGCCGGCGGACCGCCGTCCGTCACCGGATCATGCGGTAGCAGAAGAAGGTCGGGAACCGGTAGTACTGGCCCTTGCCGGCCTTCACCGCGCCGAGGATGAGGAACACCCACCCGCCGATCAGCAGCTCCAGGTAGGGGAGCAGGAACAGCGCGAGGAACGCGGGCGCGTCCAGCAGGATGGCCGGCGGGACGCAGACCGCCGCCACGGCCACGAGGTGGATCAGCATGGTGAGCTGGTAGTTCATCGACTGCGCCGCGTGGAAGCGGGTGAACGGCGAGGTGTTCTTCTTCACCAGGTAGATGACCAGCGGCGGCAGGAAGCCGATCAGGATGTTCCCGACGTAGGCGAAGATCGCCCAGGTCGTCTCCTCGCCGGGGTTCTGCATGCCCTGGCCGTACGGGACGCCGGGAGGGCCGTAGCCGTAGCGCGGGTCGTACGGACCCGCCGACGGCGGGCCGTAAGGCGGGCCCGGCGGTTGCCCCGGCGGCTGGCCGTAGGCGCCGTGGTACGGCGGCGGCTGGCTGGGCGGTGGCTGGTCGGGCGGTGGCCGGTCGGGCGGTGGCTGGTCGGAAGGTGGCGGGGGCTGATCCGTCACGTGTCGTCCTCTTGTCCTCTTCGGGCGTCCCTCGGGGGATACCGCAGGAATCTATAGGACCAGGGCTCCCCGGCGGGGCGACCGCTGAGCGGGACCTGCGTCCGGACCGCTCTCCGACGTATTTTAGAATTTCGTTCGGCCAATGGGGCGATGGGGGCATGCCCCGCGAGGAGGCTGAAGTGAGCGCGATCCCGATGGAGCGGCCGATGCTGGGGGACGACGAGGCCGCGGCGCTGACGGGCCTGGCCGCCCGCGTGCGGGAACTGGCCGAGGCCACCGTCCTCACCGGCGCCGACGCGGCCGAGGCCGCCGCGGTGGCGGACGAGATCGCGGCGCTGACCGCCCGGCTCACCGCCGAGCGTCGCGGCGCCCCGCCGTTCGTCACGCCCGGCGAGCGCCGCATGGACCGCCAGATCGCCAACCCCGTCACCGGGCCGCTCAACCCCTTCGCTCCGCCGATCGGCCTGGAGGTGACCTCGGACGGCGTCGTCCGGGGCGAGTTCACGCTCGGCGCCGTCTACGAGGGCCCGCCGTCGTACGTGCACGGCGGCGTCTCCGCGATGGTGCTCGACCAGGCGCTCGGCATGGCGGCGGCCGCCACCGGCACGCCCGGCATGACCGCCACCCTGGAGACGCGCTACCGGCGCCCCACCCCCCTCGGCGTCCCGCTCCAGGTGGAGGCGAAGGCGAGCCGCGTGGAGGGGCGCAAGGTCCACGCGACCGGGACGATCAGCGCACCGGACGGGCGGGTCACGGTCGAGGCGACCGGGATGTTCATCATGCCGCAGCGGTTCGTCACGTCGGAGTACTGACCGCCGCGCGCTCCTCCGCCGGGGCGGGCAGCAGCGCGAGCGCGCCCAGCGTCAGCACCGAGGCCACGATCATGCTGATCGAGATCGCCTGCCAGCCGTAGTCGTGCAGCAGCCACGTCGCGAGCAGCGGCGCGGGGCCGCCCGCGAACACCGAGGCGAGCTGGTAGCCGATGCCCGCCCCGCCGTAGCGCAGCCGCGTCGGGAACGTCGAGGCGATCAGCGACGCCTGCGGCCCGTACTGCACGGCGTGCGGGATCTGCGCCACCACCACCGCGACGACGACCAGCGCCGCGATCTCGGTGTTGAGCAGCGCGAAGTACGGGAACGCGAACAGCGCCACGCAGATCGAGCCGGCCGCGTACACCCGCCGCGGGCCGATGCGGTCGCCGAGGTGCCCGGCGGCCGGGATCGTGACGAGCTCCAGCGCGGCCGCCGCCGTCACCGCGCTCAGCGCGAGCCCCTGCGCCATGTCGAGGTGCTTGTGCACGTAGGTGAGCGCGAACGAGGTGAACAGGTAGAACGGCATCTGCTCCGAGCAGCGCAGCAGCGCGCTCAGGACGATCTCCCGGGGGTGCCGCTTGACGACCTCGACGACCGGCACCCGGGCGACCTCGTCGCGCTTGACGACCTCGGCGAACAGGGGCGTCTCCATCACCCGGATCCGCACCCACAGCCCGATCCCGACGAGGACCAGGCTGAACAGGAACGGGACGCGCCACGCCCAGTTCCGGAACGCCTCGTCCGCCGACAGCGCGATGGCGGTCATCATGCCGGTGCCGAGGATGAGCCCGATCGGGACGCCGAGCTGCGGCAGGCTCGCCATCAGCCCCCGTCGCTTCTGGTCGCCCCATTCCATCGACAGCAGCACCGAGCCGCTCCACTCGCCGCCGACCGCGATGCCCTGCAGGATCCGCAGCAGCACGAGCAGCGCCGGCGCGGCCCAGCCGATCGTCCCGGTGCCCGGCAGCACGCCGATCAGCGCGCTCGACACGCCCATCAGCACCAGCGTGACGATCAGCGTCGCCTTCCGGCCGAGCCGGTCGCCCCAGTGCCCGAAGATCGCCGCGCCCACCGGGCGGGCCGCGAAGCCCACCGCGTACGTCGCGAACGCCGACAGCGTGCCCGCGTAGTCGCTCGACTCGGGGAAGAAGACGTCCTTGAAGACGATCGCCGCGGCGGTGTTGTAGAGGAAGAAGTCGTACCACTCGATGGAGGTGCCGATCACGCTCGCGGCGGCGGCCTTGCGGACCTGCGCGCGGCGCTCCTCGGCGTCCGCGGCGCCGGGGCGTCCGGCCTCTCCGGGATCCAGAACCATGGGAGCCGTTGACCTTTCCGACCGCCCCCGCCGGTCCCAAGCGATTTGACCCACTGTTTCCCGCTGGGTTCGCCGCCGAAACCGTGGCGGCGCGAAACGGTCGACAATCGGGTGGTTTCCCGCTCAGTACTCGTAGACCTTGACCGTCGGGGCGTGCTCGTACCAGGACGCGATGACCGACGAGGTGCGCTCGTCGGAGAGGAAGTCGACCCGCAGCCAGCCCTCGGTCTGCGTCACGCGCGTCTCGTAGCCGGGGTTCGGCGTGGCCGACACCAGCCGCACCCGGTCCTTCTCGATCGACATCGCGGCGCTCCCGCCGCGCGTCGCGTAGCTGCGCACATGGTCGGTCGGCCCGGAGGACGAGGCGCCGCCGCTGGGCTTGACGGGCGGTGCCTTCGGGGCCTTGGACGGCGCCGGTCCCTCGTCCTGGCCGGTCGGCGGGCTCGGCCGGGCGGTGGGCGACCCGGTGGCGGTCGGCCCCGGCGGCGGTGACGGGCTGGAATGGATCACCGGCCCGGCGATCGGCGGCGGCGCCGACCGGTCCGACACCGCACTGCGCACGACGCCGCGCACGCCGAGCCAGGAGAGCGCCACCGCGAGCGCGGTCACCCCGGCCCACGGGGCAACATACGACATCGCGCGACGCATGGGCACATGGTGGCATACGGTTCCGCCATGGCGAGTGTGTTGGTGGTCGAGGACGACGCGAACGTCCGGACCGCCTTGATCAGGGAGCTGAGCGCCCGGTCGCACGTCGTGCGCAGCGTCGGGACCGCGATGGACGCGCTGCGCGAGGTCACGCAGTCCCCGCCCGACGTCGTCGTGCTCGACCTCGGGCTGCCCGACCTCGACGGTGCGGAGGTGCTGAAGATGCTGCGCGGCATCTCCGACGTGCCCGTCATCATCGCGACCGCGCGCGACGACGAGCCCGAGATCGTCCGGCTGCTGAACGCGGGCGCCGACGACTACCTCATCAAGCCGTTCTCCATCGAGCACCTCAGCGCCCGGCTCGCCGCGGTGCTGCGCAGGTCGGCGCGGTCCGGGCCCACCGCGGAGCTCAGCGTGGGCGGCCTGCACATCGACCTCGACCGCCGGGAGGCGCGGCTGGACGGCGAGCCGCTGGAGCTGACCCGCCGAGAGTTCGACCTGCTGGCCTACCTCGCCGCCCGTCCTGGCCGGGTCGTCGCGCGGCGCGAGCTGCTCGCCGAGGTGTGGCGGCAGGCCTACGGCGACGACCAGACCATCGACGTCCACCTGTCCTGGCTGCGCCGCAAGCTCGGCGAGACCGCCGCCGCCCCCCGCTACCTGCACACGGTCCGGGGCGTCGGGGTCCGCCTGGCCGACCCGCGCGCATGAGGCGGACGCTCGTCCTGGTGTCGCTCGCGGTCACCTCGATGGTCGCGCTGGCGTTCCTGATCCCGCTCGCCCTCACCGTCCGGGAGATCGCCCGCGACCGCGCCCTGACCACCGCGGAGCGGCAGGCCAGCGCGCTCGGCCCCGTCCTCGTCGTCACCGAGGACCCGGCCGCCCTCGAACGCGCCGTCGCGAGCACCCAGGCGGGCGCCGCCGGGCGGATGACCGTCCACATGCCGGACGGCGGTCTCGTTCCGAAGAACCCCCGCGAGGACGAGGGAGCCCGTCCCGAGCAGCTCACCGAGGCCGGGCGGCGCGGCCGCTCCTACACCGCCCGCGTGGACGGCGGGTACGCGCTGCTCCAGCCGGTGTCGCTGGACGCGGGCCGCACGGCCGTCGTCGAGGTGTTCCTGCCGGACGAGGACCTGTCGCGCGGCGTGTGGAAGGCGTGGCTCGTCATGACCACGGTCGCGGCCGCGCTCGTCGCCGGGTCCGTCGCCGTCGCGGACCGGCTGGGCGCCCGCATGATCCGCTCCACCCGCCGCCTCGCCGAGGCGGCGGGCGCGTTCGGCGACGGGGAGCTGTCGGTGCGGATCGAGCCGGACGGGCCGCCCGAACTGGTCGAGGCGGGGCTGGCGTTCAATGCGATGGCCGACCATGTCGTCCAGCTGCTGTCGGCCGAGCGGGAGATGGCGGCCGACCTGTCGCACCGGCTCCGCACCCCCCTCGCCGCGCTCCGGCTCAACGTCGAGGCGCTCGGGAGCGGGCACGTCGCCGAGCAGACCCGCGAGGCCGTCGACCGGCTCGAGCACGAGGTCGACCAGATCATCCGGACCGTCCGGCGGCCCACCGGCCGGGGCAGCTGCGACGCCTCCAAGGTGCTGCGCGACCGGGTCGCGTTCTGGTCCGTCCTCGCCGAGGACGAGGGGCGCTCCTGCGAGCTGATCGGCGCCGAGGGCCCCGCGCCGCTGCCGGTCCCCGGCACCGAGCTGGCCGCCGCCGTGGACGCGCTGCTCGGCAACGTCTTCCGGCACACGGCCGAGGGCACCGGCTTCGTCGTCACCCTCCACCAGGGGCAGGGCGTCACCGGCATCCTCGTCGCCGACGGCGGCCCCGGCATCGCCGACCCGGACGCGGCGCTGAAGCGGGGCAGCAGCGGCGGCGGCTCCACCGGCCTCGGCCTGGACATCGCCCGCCGCGCCGCCGAGTCGACCGGCGGCTACCTGCGCATCCACCGCAGCGTCCTCGGCGGAGCCCAGGTGCAGATGTGGTTCCGCACGAAGTGGCTGCCACCGGCCCGCCGCTCCCGCCGCCTCGTCCGCCGCCGCCACTCCCGCACCAAACGTCCGGCATAGCGCCGCCTTAAGGCCCCCTTAACAAGAGTGGCGGAGGCCGGGGGCGGCCTTAGCGTGGCCCCATGAGAAGCCCCCGGTACCTCGTCGCCGCCCTGGTCGGCGTCGTCGGCCTCCCGGTCGCCGTCGTCATCGCCATCGCCGGCCTGGTCGCCGGCGGCAACATGCCCACCGCGCCCACCTCGTACAGGCTCCAGGTGACGGGCTAGCCGTCCTCGCGGACGTGGTCACCGGTCGCGCCGTCGAGCAGTTCGCGGACGATGTCCATGTGCCCGGCGTGCCGCGCCGTCTCCTCGACCATGTGGATCAGAACCCACCGCATGGTCACCGAGGCGCCGTGCCAGGCGGTGCCGAGGTCCTCCAGTTCCAGTTCCTCGATCACCTTGTCGGCCGCGGCGCGCGCCCGCCCGTAGAACGCGACGATGCCCTCGATGGTCTCGCCGGGCTCGATCCTGAGGTCGGCCTCCGGGTCGTCGTCCCTGAACGGCAGCGGCTCCGTCTCCCGGCCGAACGTCTCGCAGAACCAGCTGTACTCGACGGCGGCCAGGTGCTTGGTGAGACCCAGCAGGCTCGTCCCTGACGGAGTCATGGGGCGCCGCGCCTGGTCCTCGTCCAGGCCGTTCAGCTTCCACAGAACCACGTCCCGATGCCTATCGAGAGCGGCCTTCAGACTTTCCTTCTCGCCACCGGTGTACGGCACTTCTTCCATGCGGGGACGCTACCAGCGCGACGGGACCGGGCCGGCGGAGGACGCCGGCCCGGCGGGCGTCAGCAGTTGGAGTAGTTGACGTACCACTTGCCGCGGACGGCCCCGTCGTCGGCGCCGAGCATGTAGTCGGCGATCCACTGGGTGGCGTTCAGCCGGACCCACAGGAACCCGTCCCTGCGCTGGATGCTGTCCCAGTCCGTCCGGACCTTGGACCCCTTCGCCAGAACGCCGACCTTCTTGTAGCCGACGCCCGGCCCCGTGCGGACGTTGAGCCCGTCCGCGGGGAGGACGACCCCGTCGCACAGGCGAACGCGCTCCTCGTCGCGGACGAGGAGCCGGTTCATCGCCCTGGCGGCGCCCTCGGGCCCGACCTCGATGGCCCCCGGCCCGTGCCCCTCTTCCTCGTGCTGGACCGCGGCCGACCCGTCCTGCCCGGGCACCGGCGGCGGCGCGGCCCCGGCGACCGCGCTCAGCGCGCCGCTGACCAGCGTCGTGGCGACCAAGACCACACCGAGCTTGGTACCTACGTGCATCTATACCTCCCGAGTGAGGCGACGGACTAACAGCGGCATGTTACCTAGAGTCAAGTCACAGATGCAGAGAGTTGCAAAGACACTTCTTTGTGACGCCAAAAAGGTCAGCCAGGGCCTCCTTTTAGTGCCGTCCCGAATAGCTCCACAGTCCATGTCGTAGCCTGGCCATCCCAAACTTCGGAAGTGCCGATGCCTCGCCGTCCTCCGGGCGAGATCAGACGTGACCAGCCCCGGCGCAGTCCACTCGCTCGCACTTCGACGATCAACGGGCTGTCCGGAGCCGCGACCCACCAGGTTCTGGCCTTCGAGCGCGATCATGGCCTGCCGCATGGAGTGGTGGCCCATGCTCTCCGCGTCTGGCGGGAGGGCCCTCGTCCCTCACCCAAATAGCGGCCTCAACTGCGGCGACGGAACCACCAACTGGCGGGACATGCACGCCCGCACCCTGCTCGAAGACGCCTTGCAGAGCTTGCGCCGCCCCGCCCAGCGCCAGCTGGCGCGAATCCTGGCACCCCTTGATGAGCGGAATCTACGCGCCACCAGCAACGACCCGTACGCGGCCCAATGCCTTCCATGGTGGCGGCGCAGAACGCCCCTGGCCGACCCAAACCGCTGATCAGGGTTGGCAATGCGGAGTCAGCGTGAATCGTCTTCCAGAGCAGCCCGGACGGCCGCCGACATGGGGTCCCGCCATCGAGGATCACTGGTAAGTCAGGACCCGTCAAGTTCGGTGCGCAGACGCTCCCGCTGCACGACGCCCGTGGTGCCGTCCTGGCAGCGCAGGGTCAGCCGGCCGTCGTCACCGAGCGGCAGAACCAGTTGCGGCTGGGGCGCCATTTCGAAGAGGGGCTCACCGCTCGTCGAAGAGCGCACTGCCCGATCGAGCAACAGGACGTAACGACCGGGCGCGGGGGATTGGGCCTGCGACACCGGCTCCCAGACGGTCACGGTCCCCGTGGACGGCACACCCGTCCCCGTAGCGCCTGTCAGAGCGCCAACGACGGTGAACCGGAAGGCGGAACTCTTGGTGACGCCGTCGGCCATATCGATGCGACCCACGCGCACCGTGCCGTCCACCGGCCGGTATCCCTGCTCCCGCCGCTCGCGGATCGCAGCGTCCCATACTCCGATACTTCATCTGCGGCGTGCAGAAGAGGGGGACATGGCGATCATATATATCGAGAGCTTTGAGCGAGTTTGGAGTGGCGCTAGAATCTGCTCCGAGCGTAATTATTGATAGCGCCACTCATCGCCTCGATGAGGCCGATGGTGTTCCGGCTTGAAGATGCGATAGGTGAACACTAGTGCAAAGATGAAGGAAATTGCAGCAAATGCCGTTGTTGCAGCCCACCACCAGCCGCCATAGAGATTATACACTGCAATGGACGAGCCGCCGAATGTAAGAATAATCACTACGGCCAATATGAGATTCCATGTCGCCTCGCGGCGGGGAGGTGCTATCCGACGTTCGACATCCTTTCTTATCGTCTCCAGAGAGGCGCGGCGCCTCATCTCAAAGGAAACGAGTATCTCCCAGTCGCTTTCGGAAACGCCTTCCATAAAGGGTGGTATTTCAAAATCGTCCAGCTCTGTGCGATGTAAACGTCTTCGCATATTTGCTACCTGGAATCGGATAGTTTGAATAGGTGAACGAACTCGCCGTCTGGATTCATTCTCCATTGTGTCTCCTGATTGTGTTGTTAGTGAAGCGCTATAGAAGCAGCGAGAATATTGGCAAGGGCTATTGTAAGATTTACGTGCCGGTCCTCGAGTTCACCGAATTTCAGTGAGTCCACTGTGAGGATGCCGATCTTTTCGGTTCCCTGTCTAACGGGAACTGCGATGACAGGTTCGTATCCATTTGGCGGAGGAATCAGGTAAGAATGTGTTTGATGTTTTCCGTCCAACCAAAAAGGAAGATTGGGTAGGAGTATCTCGTTGAACATGTGGGCCGCTCCTACGCCATCAATCTCAGGACGCGGGGCTCGATGGTTTGGGGGAAAAGCTTGCTCCATCTTAAACTTGGGACTCGGGCTAGAATTATCGATAATCCATAGCGTGCTTCTGGCTCGAGGCGTTGGATTCGGTGGCGCTGTCAGCATCACGGCAGCCTGTAGGACGCCGTCCAAGATGCTTTTCTTCAAAGAGTCCAGATGAGGTCCTGGACCGTAGTCTTTATATGTCGAACAGAGGTCGCGAAGGAGGTCGGTGAGTGGCACAAGCGCAACATTGTAGAGTTGGGCTTGGTTGTTGATTGTCTGGACTGCAAGTTCTTGCGTTCTGTTCTTTTGGGAGTCGGAATGACGATTTTCAAGGAAGGTCATCAGTACGACACCAAATGCAGCAAATCCACCCCAAATGAGAAAATATCTCTTCTTTTCCCCGCTTGAGCCGTCCGCGAGAATTGAAACCGCGAAAGCGGTCGTACCTGCGGCGGCCGACAGTAGGAATATGACATATCTGATCGAATTTTTCTGTAGCCACTTCTTTATTTTCTTCAATGCAACTCTCTTTCATGTCCGGCGTCCCGCAAGTGGTATCTGAGCTAAGTTTGTACTGTAATCGCCGCGTAGTGCAAGTGAAATGGGCCTTTTGGTTGGCGGTGGTCAATGAGCTTTTCGACGCTCTCGGCTTCCGGTTAAGCGATGTGTCCAATTTTTGTGTGTCCGTAATTTGTTCCCTGTCTTGCCCCTACGAGCTGTACGTGTAAAGAGACACCTGTCGCGCCGGGATATGGGCGCGACAGGTGTCAGGCGGCGATCTGAAGCTAGGAAGGTGTGGAGTGGTCCGGTGCGGCGATGATCTGTTTGATCTTGCGGCGGTCGATGCCGTGTTTCTCGGCTAGGTAGCGCTGGGAGAGGGGGCGGCCTGGGCCGTCCAGGCTCGCCCTGTACTCGTTCAGCACCGCTTCTTCTGGCGTCTGCTCCACTTTGGTACGTCGCTGCGCCGGGGCGGGACGTTCCTCGTCTCGGGACGAGGTCTGAGCGTGTTGCGCTGCGGGTGAGGGGCATGAGGAGTTCGAAGGAGCCGACGAGGGGGAGTGCCGGCCATGCGCTGACTATCGCGCCGATGACGCTGTGGGACGCGCCGTGTGCCACGTTAGCGCCTACCGTCGCCACGATGTCCACAGCGAGGCTCCACTTGGCCAACGGTGGTGCGGGGTGCTTCCGGCGGCTTGCGGCGAGGAGCACCATGGATGCTGCCCAGATGAGGCCGTCCACCGTGAACGGGACGAGGCGCGCCGTGGGGCCGGCCTCGCCGTGCGAGTGGACGAGTTCGTAGGCGTGGCGGTAGGAGATGACGGCTGCCACGGCGGCTACCGCCACTACAACGAGTGCGGTCGTGATCCGGATGAGGCGGTCAGTCACAGCCAGCTCCTCCAGCCACTCCATGACGCATGGGTCGTCCTCGCCGTGGGTGATGACGCGTTCGGCGAGCGATAGGGCCCTGATGGTGGAGTTCCGGTTGAGGGGGCGCGGCCATGTGGTGACGTGCCAGACATCCCCCACGTGGGCGCCGGTGGCTATGACCTTGCCGTTTACCGTCGCGGTCATCGTTGTTTCGGTGAGTTCGAGGCGTGGAGACCCCTCCTCCCTGCTGAGAGGGAGCCAAACCCGGCAGCCAGCGGGGGCCGGGTTAATCCCGACGTAGGTCGACTGTGCCGGACGGTTCCCCTGGGCTCCTTCCCTTGTTTCGCAGGCGAGCGTCTACCTGGCCGACTTCCCCGGACACCCTCGGACGGGCCCTGAATAAGGCTGGCTCAGGGGTTCCCTAAGTGAGGCTTAAAGGCGTTCTGGTGGGGGGTTTGGCGGCTTAGCGTTTGGGGTGTCAGATCGGAGACACGGCGGAGGTGCACAGGCGGAGAGCAGAGCGATCGTCGGCTGAGGTTCCGACTGAGGTTCCTGATTGAGACAGACTTCTGGCCTGCACGGCCCCCTAACCCCGCTCTGGGGCCGTGCGGGCCAGAAGCCTTTTCAGGGGCGGGGGAGGGCGCCGAGGAGGAGAAGGCGGAAGGCGTCGGCGGTGCCGGTGGCGGTGGTGTCGCCGGTGGCGAGGCGGCGGATGGCCAGGCCGTAGAGCATCGCGACGATCGCGGGGGCGTGGTGTTCGGCGTCCGGGATGTTCAGGGCCTTCAGGATGGCGGTGGCCAGGCGGTCGTAGGCCTCGATGGAGCGCGTGGAGGTCTCGCGGAGGGCCGGGTCGCGGGCGGCGTGCAGGTGGAGTTCCAGGTTCGCGATCTGCTCGGGGCCGTGGGCGAACTCGACGACGGCCTTCTCGACCTGGTCGGCGGCCTGGACGGGCGCGATGCCGGACTCCGCCAGGGACGTGACGTAGGCCGTGATGCGGGCGATCTCCTGCTCGACGAAGGCGTGCAGCGCCTCGCGCAGCAGGTCCTCCTGGCTGGGGAAGTGGTAGGTCAGGGAGCCGAGGGAGACGCCGGCCGCGCGGGCGACGGCGCGGTTGGTCACGGCGCCGATGCCCTGTTCGCCGATCAGGCGGAGGGTGGCGTGGAGGATCCGGTCACGGGCGTTCATCGGTGCTCAGTCTTCCCCACAACGGATGCGTTCAGTATCGTTCGTTCGAACGAACGATAGCGGGAGGCGGCGTGGAGCTGGGGCTGGCCGGGCAGGCGGAGGCGCTCGCGAGGAGAGAGATCTCCTCGAGTGAGCTGGTGGAGGAGAGCCTGGAGGCCATCGGCCGGGGGGAGGCGCTCGGCGCTTTCCGGGTGGTGCGGGCCGAGGCAGCCGGGCAGGAGGCGCTGGAGGCCGACAAGCGGCTGGCGGAGGGGGAGCGGCTGCCGCTGCTCGGGGTGCCCGTCGCCATCAAGGACGACACGGACATCGCGGGGGAGACGACGCCCTTCGCGGTGGCGGGGGACCACCGGCCGGTGGCGCGGGACGGGGAGGTCGTGCGCAAGCTGCGGGCGGCCGGGGCCGTCATCGTGGGGAAGACGACGACGTGCGAGCTGGGGTTGTGGCCGTTCAGCGAGTCGCGGGAGTACGGGATCGCGAGGAACCCGTGGAATCCCGACTACTCGCCGGGCGGGTCGTCGGGCGGGTCGGCGGCGGCCGTGGCGGCGGGCATGGTCGCGGCGGCGGTCGGGTCCGACGGGGCGGGGTCGATCCGCATCCCGGCGGCGTGGACGGGCCTGGTCGGCATCAAGCCCCAGCGCGGCCGGGTCTCCGGGTACCCGCACACCGATCCGTTCAACGGGATCACCGTGTGGGGGCCGCTCGCGCGCACCGTGGGGGACGCGGCCCTGCTGCTCGACGTGCTGACCGGCAGCCACGCCGAGGACGTCCACCGGCTCGACCCGCCGATCACCCCGTTCGCCGAGGCCGCGAGGCGGGAGCCGGGCCGGCTGCGGATCGCCGTGTCCTACCGGACGGCGCTCGGGGTCAGCGGGAGGCTCGACCCGCGGATCCGGGCGGCCGTCGAGCGGCTCGCGCGGAGGCTGACCGACCTCGGGCACAAGGTGTTCCCCGCCGATCCCGACTACGGGCCGGCGGCGCTCGGGCTGGTCCCGCGCGGGACGGCCGGGGTCGCCGACTGGCTGGACTCGCTGCCGAACCCGCGGCCCGATCCCAGGACGGAGGCCGAGGCGCGGCTGGGAAGGGTCGTCGGGAGGCGGCTGCTGCCCCTGGCCAAGCGGCTGGACCCGTATCTGCGGAGGCGGGTCGGGCGCATCTTCCAGATCGCGGACGTGGTGATGACGCCCACGACCGCGCAGCCGCCGCTGCGGGTCGGGGCCTTCGACGGGGCCGGCTACCACCGGACGCAGTCGGGGGTCGCGGCCGCGTGCCCTTACGCGTGGACGTGGAACGTGCTGGGATGGCCCGGAGTGAACGTCCCGGCGGGGTTCACCGAGAACGGGCTGCCCATCGGCGCCCAGTTGCTCGGGCACGACTCCGACGAGGCGACGCTCATCTCGCTCGCGGCGCAGCTGGAGTCGGTCGAAGGATGGGCCGGGCTGCGCCCCTAGACGCGTGACGGGCCGCCGGTGCGGGGGTCCAGCCGGTACCGGCGGCCCGTCGCGTTCAGTAGCCGGCGCCCGTGAGCATGCCGCCGTCGACGAGGACCTCGCTGCCGGTGCAGTAGGTCGAGTCGTCCGAGGCGAGGAAGACGACCAGTCCGGTGATCTCCCGCGCCTTGCCCATGCGGCCGAGGGGGAGCGCCTTCATGAACGCGTCGGCGCTGGCGGCCGTGGCGGAGACGATGTCGTCCTGCATGGTCAGGGGCGTCAGCACCCCGCCGGGGTGGATGGAGTTCACGCGGATGCCGTACTGGCCGAGCTCGCGGGCGGCGGACTTGGTCAGCCCGCGGACGCCGAACTTGCTGGCGCTGTAGGCGGCGAGGCCGGCGGCGCCGATGAAGCCCTCGGTCGAGGACACGTTGACGATCGAGCCGCCGCCCGCCGCGCGCATCGGGGCGGTCACCGTCTTCACCCCGAGCCACTGGCCGACCAGGTTCACTTCCAGGATCTGGCGGAACTCCTCGACGGCCATGTTCTCGATGGTCTTGTGCCGGAGGATCCCGGCATTGTTGACCAGGACGTTCAGTGCCCCGAAGGTCTCGGTGGCGGTCTGGACGGCCCGCTGCCAGTCCTCCTCGCGGGACACGTCCATCCGGACGAAGCGGGCGCCGTCCCCGAGGTCGGCGGCCAGCTTGGCGCCCTCCTCCTCCAGGACGTCGCCGAAGACCACTCTGGCGCCCTCGTCCAGGAACCGCCGGACGTGCGCCTTGCCCATGCCGCGCGCGCCGCCGGTGATCAGCGCCACCTTGCCGTCAAGCTGCCCCATCAACGCTCCTCGTCGCCCGTTGCCTCCCGGCCAACCTAGCGAACGCTTGGTCAACCGAACAAGGCGGCCCCTAGCCGGCGCGCAGCCCGCCGAACATCAGCGTGAGCATCCGGTCGGCGTACGCGCCGGGGTCGGGGGTGCGCTCGGACGCGGCGCCGATCGCGTTCGCGAGCCGCAGCAGGTCGCCGGGGTCGATCTCGGCGCGGACGGAGCCGGCCCGCTGCGCCCGCTCCAGCAGCCGGCCGAGCGCGGCGCGGATGGCGTCGGCCGAGGCGCCGAGCCCGGTGGCCGCCCACTCGGGCCCCATCGCCTCGATGATCACGGTGCAGGTGCCGCGCGGGTTCGTGGCGCCCGCCAGGTAGGTGCGCAGCCAGCGGGCGAGCGCCGCCTCCGGGTCCGGTTCGGCCAGCAGCGCGTCGGCGTGCCCGAGCAGGCCCTCGATCCGCTCGCGAAGGACGGCGTGCAGCAGCGCGTCCCGGGTGGGGAAGTGCCGGTAGAGCGTTCCCGATCCGACGCCCGCCCGTTTGGCGATCTCGTCGAGGGACGCGCCCGTGCCGTGCTCGGTGAAGGCGGTGCGAGCCGTCGTGACGAGTCGCTCGTAGTTGCGGCGGGCGTCGGCCCGCATCGGCCGGGTCTCCATGGGCACCGTCCAGCGGTCGCGGGCGGCCTGACGCGGCCCCCCGGCCTGCTTCTTTCGACGAGCCTGCCATCTTCCAGGGCGGATGCGCTACCCGGAGCGCGCGGCGAGTGCGTCGCGGGACAGCCGGTCGGCCCTGCGCGTCGTCTCCGGCAGCCGGTACTCGGGTGTCAGGGCGAGGACGGTGCGGCACGCGGCGTCGAGGCCGATGCGGTGGCCGACGGACACGAACACCGGCTTCACGCCGTCGCGGGTCCGCAGCACCCGTCCGACGGTCTCGCCGCCGTCCAGCAGCGGGCTCGCGTCGCCGCGCCGCGGGCCCGGGCGCTCGTACGTCCCGACGAACGCGGTCTTGCCGACGCCGACGGACGGCAGGCCGGTCAGCACGCCGAGGTGGCACGCGAGGCCGAAGCGGCGCGGGTGCGCGATCCCGAAGCCGTCGCAGACGAGCAGGTCGGGCGTGGTCTCCAGGGCGCGGAGCGCGTCGAGCAGCGTGGGCAGCTCGCGGAACGCGAACAGGCCCGGGACGTAGGGGAACGCCGCCGTTCCGACGGCGACCGACTCCTCGACGACCTCCAAAGTCGCGGCGTCCAGGACGACCACGGCGGCGGCCAGCCGGTCGCCCGCGCCGCCGCCGTCGCCCGCGTAGGAGACGTCCAGGCCGGCGACGGTGCGCGGCGCGGCCGGGCCCGGAACGCCGAGTTCGAGCATCGGACGCAGCCGGTCCTGGATCGCCTCGGCTTCCTGCGGTGTGGACGGCCAGGGATGCAGATCGCGTACGTCCATGGCAGGACGCTACCGCTCTTCCGCGGCGGCGACCGCGGCGCTCACGACAGCGACGCGTACGCCGCCTGCGTCAGCCGGTAGGCGCGCAGGTCGCCGGACGCCTGGTCGCCCATCAGGTTCGGCAGGTAGGCGAGCGCGAGCCCGGCCTCGGGGTCGCCGAGCCCGACCGAGCCGCCCGCGCCGGTGTGGCCGAACGCCGACTCGCGCCCCGCCCTCGGGGTGAAGAAGGTCTGCGAGGGGCGCATGAACCCGAGGCCGAAGGAGCTCCGGACGAGCAGCGTGCGGTCGGGGCCGCTGACACGCGGGCGAATGGCCTCGCGCAGCGTGTCCGGGCGCAGGATGCGGCCTGCCGTGAGGTCGCGGTAGAACGCGGCGAGCGCGGGCGCGGTGGTCGTCATCCCGGCGGCAGGCCACCCGGCGCGCAGCACGACCGGGTTGTTGTAGCCGCCCTTGCCCGGATGCGGGTTGTTCAGCGACCGGTTCATCATGCTCTGCGGGTCGGTGTAGGCGTCGGCGAGCCGGGTCAGGACGTCCTGCTCGGCGGTTCGGGGCGCGTCGGTCCCGCCGCCGGTGCGCCGGCCCGCCGACAGCTTCGCGGCCCGCTCGATCACCTCGTCCGGGGCCCCGATCCACAGGTCCAGGTCGCGGGCGAACTCGTCCTTGACGAAGGCGCCGACCGTCCAACCGCCGGAGTGGCGGCGGACGATCTCACCGGCCAGCCAGCCGTAGGTCAGCGCGTGGTAGCCGTGGCCCTCGCCGGGCGTCCACTCGGGCTCCTGGGCGGCCAGCTCTGCCGCGCGGGCCGGGGCGTCCGCGGCCTCCTCCGCGGAGACGGGGCGCGCGAACGCGGGCAGGCCCACCTGGTGCGACAGCAGATGCGCGGCCGTCGCACCCTCCTTGCCCGCGGCGCCGAACTCCGGCCACCAGTCCGTGACCGGGCCGTCGACGTCGTAGGCGCCGCGCTCGGCGAGCAGCAGCGCCGCCGCGGCCGTCACCGCCTTGGTGCAGGAGAACCCGAAGCAGGGCGTGCCGGCCTCCCACGCGCGTCCGGTGCGGCGGTCGGCGACACCGCCCCACAGGTCGACGACCTTGCGGTCGCCCGCGTAGACGGCGACGGCGGCGCCCAGCTCGCGTCCCTCGGCGAAGTGCTCCTCGAACACCTCGCGGACGCGGGCGAACGCCGGATCGCAGTGGCCCTGCACCGTGCTGCTCATGCGCGATCCTCTCAGGCGGGGACTCCATAGAATCACGTTCTAGGACGTTCCGCCGCGCCGGGGATCGCCTCAGGAGCGGCCCAGGTGGTGGACGGGTTCGGTGATCGGGCCGGCGGCGCGCTGGGCGGGGCGCGTCCGGCCGAACTCCAGCGTGAGCAGCGCCGCGGCCAGCCACGCGATGTCGAACCAGGACCGGAAGACCACGCTGCGCGGCTTGTAGGACGGCCTGAACTTCTTGTCGAACAGGTACAGCGACTCCACGGCGATCCACGGGTCGAGAAGGTGCAGCGCCCGGTAGCCGGCCTTCTCCAGCAGGCCGCGCTCGTCGGCGTCCAGCAGCTCGCGGAAGGCGGCGAAGTTCAGCGAGACGAGCCCGTGCCCGTGCGCCGCGGCGTACTCGACCATCTCGACGATGAGGCGCTCGTTGACGCCGTTCGGGCCGCCGGGGTCGCGGCGCATCGCGTCCAGGCTGACGCCCTCTCCGGCGGTGACGTAGCGCTGGAACGCGATGGGCTCCTTGTCCTCGTCGTAGGCGACGGCGACGATCGCGCCCGGGTGGTACCCGGTGAGCAGCTCGTCCAGGTTCATGGAGAAGCCGCGCTCGGCCGCGCCGCCGAGGGAGCGGGACGCGACGTCCAGCAGCTTCCCGCGCAGCGCGGGCGTGAGCTCCCGTTCCGGAAGGATCTCGGACGAGACGCCGAAGTTCTCGGTGCGCTTGACGGCCTGCCGGACGTTGCGCATCTTCCGCCCGGACAGGGTGAACTCGGCGGGGCGGATGACGACCTCGTCGCCGAAGCCGATCGAGCGGCACCGCCCCCAGGCCGGGAGCAGGGCGTCGCTCGCGCCGAGGACGGCCGGGCGCCAGCCGGTCGTCCGGCACATCGAGAGGAACGCCCGCACGGCGTCGGTGTGCGAGGCCGGGTCGCCGACCGGGTCGCCGCCCGCCACCGCCATGCCGAACAGGACCCGGTAACCGATCGCGGCCCGGCCGTCCGCGCTGAACACGTACGCCTTGTCGCGGCGCAGCGCGAACGGGGCGAGGGTGTCGGAACCGGGGTGCAGGACGAGGCCCGCGACGCGGGCGCGCTCCGCCTCGTCGCCGGGCGGGGGCGCCGGGTCGGGGGCGAGGAGTGTGATCACCAGGACGAGCAGGCCGGCGGCGCCGGCGAGGCCGAGCACGCCCGGGAGCCAGGACGCCCCGTCCATGGGCGCGCCGGTGGCGCCGAGCCCGCTGGCGACGTCGCCGACCGACCGGACCGACACACCGCCGAAGACCAGTGAGAAGAGGGTCGCGGCGGCGAGCAGCAGGGCGCCGGTCTTCACGGCCGCGCGGACGCGCTCGGGGTGCGGGCGCACAGGGAACCGGCCGCGCTCCAGCCACAGCCCGCCGAGGGCGGCGGCGAGCAGCGGCAGCCGCCACAGCGGGTCGTCGCCGGACAGCACGGCGAGCAGGCCGAGGAGCGCCAGCGTGACGAGCCCGTACCAGGCGGCGCGGCGGCGCAGCAGCACGCCGCGGGCGACCAGGGCGAGCGCGAGGGCCAGCACGACGGCGTGCTCCGGCCTCAGCGGACTGCCGGTGACGAGCTGGGACAACCGGCCGAGCCAGTGCGGGGAACCCGCGAACGCGGGCACCGCGATCAGCGCGGCGACCAGGGCCGCCGTCAGCGCGAGCGGCCAGACGGGCCGCGCGTGGGGCGCCGCACCCGGCCCGCCCCCGGCCGGAGGGCGGGAAACGCCGCCCCTCCGCAAAGACTCGTCCGATAGCACGAAGCACACCTCCGCTGAGCCCCCAACCAAGATCTTCCGGAACTCATTCCCGGGTTCGGTCGTTGTTATTGGGCCTTGACCCAGCGTACGGCCGGACCGCCGGCCGGGCGCCGCACCCGGGCCATACCCGGCGGGGCGGCCGGGACACCGCTAGCCTCGTGGTGATGAAGAGGCTCCTGCTCGTCCACCACACGCCCTCGCCGTCCGTCCAGGCGATGGTCGAGGCGGTGCGCGCCGGCGCGTCGACCGACGAGATCCGGGGTGTGGAGGTCGTGTCCCGCGCGGCGCTGTCCGCCACCGCCGTGGACGTCCTGGAGGCCGACGGCTACCTTCTGGGCTCACCGGTGAACCTGGGCTACCTGTCCGGTGCGCTGAAGCACTTCTTCGACCAGATCTACTACCCCTGCCTGGAGGAGACGGTCCGCCGCCCGTTCGGCGCCTTCCTGCACGCCAACAACGACGCCACCGGCGCCGTGCGGGCCCTGGACGCCATCACCACGGGGCTGAGGTGGAGGGCCGTCCAGCCGCCCGTGGTGGTGACGGGCGAGCCCGGCAAAGCCGATCTGGAGGCGTGCTGGGAACTCGGCGCGATCACTGCGGCGGAGCTCGGAGACGTCTGAGCGGGTGCGCCGCCTGTAGCGTGCCGCCATGAGTGGTTTCCGGCACATAGCGCTGTTCAGATGGATCGAAGGCACGACGACCGGCCAGCAGGACGAGGTCGCGGCGAAGCTGCGCGAGCTGCCCGGCGCGATCCCGGAGATCCGGGAGTACGGCGTGGGGGTGAACGCCGGCGTCAACCCCGGCGTGTACGACTTCGCGGTGGTCGCGGACTTCGCGGATCTGGACGCCTACCTCGTCTACCGCGACCATCCGGTCCATCGCGCGGCGGTCGACGAGTACCTCACGCCCATCACGGCGGAGCGCGCGGCCATCCAGTACGAGCTGTAGGAGTCCGAAAGGGGGGCGGCGCGGCGGCGCCGTCCCGAGGTTGAAACCGAGCAAGCGCTTGTGCCCGAAGACTTTTCGGGTTAGTTTCCTCAGAGACGCCCGCTGGGAACGGATCGCGCCCCGTTCCCGGCGGGCGGCGAAACAGGACGCGGGGTGCCGGGCGCCCGCGGGACGGCGTCCACCGGACGCGCGCACTCACGAACCGCAGGGCTCACGAACCGCAGGCTCACGGAGCGCACGCGACGGCGTGCGTGCGACGGCGTGCGTGCGACGGGCGGCGGGGCTCACCCCCGCGACCGCAAGCTCATGATCTCCTCGCGGAGCTGCTGCGAGGACGGCGCCTCCAGCAGCCGCGGGCCCTCGCGCAGCGGCACCATGGCCCACCACGACCCCGTCGCCTCGCCGTACCAGACCCGCACGCCCGGGAACTGCTCCTGAAGGGCGCGCGCGGTGGCGGCCCGCAGGCCCGCGGGCATGGGCTCGCCGGCGGCCCCCTGCCGAGGCGTCATGCCGCCCTCCCCCGGTAGATCTCTCCCTTGACAGCGTCCCCACGGACCAAAGCGTCACTCCTACTCCGCAAATCGTGACTAAGCACACTATGGGCCTTCCGACCCCCGGACCGTGGGATACCGCGCCGGATGTACTCCGGTGGATGTAGCCGGCTTCCCTGGGTGACACCGTCCGCCGGATGCCCGCGGCCACAACCGGAGAGGACGCTGGGCGCGCAAAGGACATCCCCTAGGCGCGGCGCGTCCGCGGAGGCGGTACCCATGAGACTCGCAAGGCTGGCCCGGTTCTGCTACCGGAGACGGCGCCTGACGCTGGCGGGCTGGATCGTCGGCACGATCGTCGTCATGACGATCGGCTTCGGCTTCGCCGCCGAGCCCCTGAACGACTTCTCCGGCGGCGACTCCGGCTCGGCGAAGGCGTCGGACCTGCTGGAGGAGCACTTCCCCCAGCGCAGCGGCGACTCCATCACGCTCGCGGTGCACGCCGACGGCGGCGTCCGGGACCCGAAGGTGAAGGCGCGGGTCGAGCAGGCGATCGGCAGGCTCGCCAAGACGCCGCACGTCGCGTCGGTGTCGTCCCCGTACGAGACGCCCGGGCAGATCTCCGCGGACGGGAAGACCGCGTTCGCCACGGGCGGCCTCGACGTCTCGTCCGACGACATGCCGAGGACGGACGTGACCGCGCTCCTGGACGACGTGCGCACCGACTCCGGGCCCGTCCAGATCCACCTCGGGGGGGCGGCGGTGGACGCCGCCGAGACGCCGGGCGGCGGCCCGTCCGAGGGCATCGGCCTGCTCGCCGCCATCGTCATCCTGCTGGTCGCGTTCGGGTCGGTGCTGGCGATGGGGCTGCCCATCGTGACCGCGCTGTTCGGCATCGGCACCGGCCTCGCGCTGATCATGCTGCTCGGCCACCTGCTGCCCGCGCCGTCCTTCAGTCCCATCATCGCGGCGCTCATCGGGCTCGGCGTCGGCATCGACTACGCGCTGTTCATCGTCACCCGCCACCGGGAGGAGATGCACGCGGGCGCCGACCCGGAGGAGGCGGCGGTCACGGCCGTCACCACCGCCGGACGGGCCGTGCTGTTCGCCGGCACCACCGTGGTGATCGCGCTCATGGGCCTGTTCATCATGCAGCAGAAGCTGCTCAACGGCGTGGCGGTCGCGGCCGGCGTCGCCGTGCTGATGACGATGCTCGCCGCCGTGACGCTGCTGCCCGCGCTGCTCGGCTTCGCCGGGCACGCCATCGACCGGCTCCGCGTCCCGGGACTCGGCCGGGCCCGCCGCCCGCTCGCCGAGCGCTGGGCGCGGGTCGTCCAGGCGCATCCGGTCGTCGCCGGGCTGTGCGCGGCCGCCGTCCTGCTGGTCCTCGCCGTGCCCGCGCTGTCGATGCGGCTGAGCCTGCCGGACTCCAGCACCCAGCCGCACGACCACAGCGGCTACCAGGCCAGCCGGATCATGGCGGAGGGCTTCGGCCCCGGCACCGCCGCGCCGCTGGTCATCGTCACCGAGGGCGGCGGACTCGCGGAGGCGGGACGGATCGCGGACGCCGTCCGCGCGACGCCGGGCGTCGCGGCCGTCCAGCCCCCGCGCCCCAGCCAGGACGGGAAGGCCGCCATCGTCATGGCGTTCCCGAAGACCGGCCCGCAGGACGAGCGGACGCCGGGGCTCGTGCACACGCTGCGCGACGACGTCATCCCGGGGGCCGTCGCCGGCACGGGCGCCCGCGCCTACGTCGGCGGCCCGAACGCCGCCTCGATCGACTTCGCCGACAGCGTCTCCACCCGGCTGCCGCTGCTGATCGCCGTGGTCGTCGGCCTGTCGCTGCTGCTGCTCGTCGGGCTCGTCCGGTCGGTCACGGTGGCGGTGCAGGCCGCCCTGATGAACCTGCTGTCGATCGCGGCCGCGTACGGGGTGCTGACGGCCGTCGTCCAGTGGGGGTGGGCGGGACGCGCGCTCGGCTTCCCGACGGACATGCCCGTCACCACGTGGGTGCCGCTGATGATGTTCCCGATCCTGTTCGGGCTGTCCATGGACTACGAGGTGTTCCTCGTGTCCCGGATCCGCGAGACCTACGAGGAGGGCGTGGCCACCCGCGAGGCGGTCGCGCTCGGCCTGTCGCGCACCGCCCGCGTGATCAGCGCGGCGGCCGCCATCATGGTGATGGTGTTCCTGTCGGTGCTGCTCGGCGCGGACGTCGCCGTCAAGCAGATGGGGCTCGGCCTCGGCGTCGCGATCCTGATCGACGCGACCGTCGTGCGGCTGGTGCTCGTCCCGGCGCTGATGGAGCTGTTCGGCGAGGCGAACTGGTGGCTGCCGGGGCCGCTGCGGCGGATCCTGCCCTCGCGTCCCGCGCGCGAGGCCGGGGCCGATCGGGCGAGCCTGCGGGCTAGTGCAGGTTGATGCCGTCGAACATCACCTTGAGGTAGTGCTCGGCGAGCCCCTGGGCGTTCAGCCGGCCCCCGGGCCGGAACCAGCGGACGGCCACCCAGACGGTGTCGCGGATCATCCGGTAGGTCAGCTTCGGGTCGAGGTCGGGTCGGAACAGCCCTTCCGCCTGGCCCGCCTGGAGCGTGGTCACCCACATCTTCTCGACCTCGTCCTCGGACTTGGTCAGGTAGGCGAACCGGTCCATGCCCCGCAGGTAGTTCCAGTCGTTCTGCATGACCGTGATCGCGGCGCGGTGCGGCTCCAGCGTGCCGAACGCGACGCGGACGAGCCCGGCGATCGTGTCCCGCGGGTTCTCGTTCTCGTCGATCACCGCCTGGTAGGCGGCCATGATCTCGGTGAAGAACCCGGACAGGATCTCGTCGACGATCGACTCCTTGGAGTCGAAGTGGTGGTAGAGGCTGCCGGACAGGATGCCCGCCTCGTCGGCGATGTTGCGGACGGTGGTGGCCTGGAACCCCTTCTCCGCGAACAGTTCGGCCGCGAGCCTGACCAGGTGGGCGCGCCGTTCGGACGCCAGCGCGGGGGCTCCGCGGCCGCGGCGGCGGGGCGCGTCCTCGCCGGCTCCGCGGGTTCTCGATCGTCCGGACTTGGCGCTCGTGGTCGTCACCCTCTCATTATGCCGTGTCGCCCAACCGCTTGCTCGATTCGGCGGCCGGACCAGCGTACGGCGTGCAACAAGCGCTTGCTACAGCGGTTTCCCGGGCCGCCGTCCGCGCCGATTAGGCTCGGGCCATGCCCGATGTGATCGTGTTCGACCTGTACGGAGTGATCGCCCGCACCCAGACGCCCGAGGCGGTGCGGCGGATCGAGGAGATCGCCGGGACGCCCGGCCCCGCGTTCTGGGACGCCTACTGGGCCTGCCGCCCCGCCTACGACGCCGGCCAGGAGAGCGCGTCCTACTGGGCGGACGTCGCGGGCCTGCTCGGCGCCACGTTCCCCGACGTCCCCGCCCTGACCGAGGCCGACCTCGACAGCTGGACCGACGTCGACGAGGAGATGGTCGCCCTGGTCGGCGAGCTGGCCGACCGGGGACGCACGCTCGGGCTGCTCTCCAACATCATCGGCGACCTGGTGCCGCGCTTCGAGGCGCGGCACGGCGCCTGGCTCTCCCGCTTCGACGAGCGCGTCTACTCCTGCCGCATCGGCGTCGCCAAGCCCGACCCCCGCGCCTACGAGATCTGCGCCGGCCGCCTCGGCGTCGAGCCCGCCGACGTCCTGTTCTTCGACGACAACGAACGCAACGTCCTCGCCGCCCGCGAGACCGGGATGCGCGCCGAACTCTTCACCTCCCCGGCCCAGGTCCGCGCCCTCACCGCCTGACTAGGAAGGAGGCGGGAGCTCCCCGCCCGCCTCGGCCGCCTCGGCGAGGCGTTCGCGGAGGGTGCGCAGGAGCTCGTCGCCCTGCTCGGTCAGGCGTTCGATGGCGGGGAGCGCCAGGTCGTCCCGGACGGTGTCGGCCAGCAGTTCGTCGTACTCGTGCGCCTTCTCCGCGATCGACTCCAGGCGGCGCTGGGCGCGCAGCACCTCGTCGGCCGATCGGGCGCGCTCGGCGTAGCGCTCCAGGGCCTCGACACGGCGCGTCACCGCCTCGACCGAGGTGTCGAGCTTGTCGCGCAGCGGCCGCAGCGCCGCCTCCACCTCCGGGAGCGTCTCGGCGCCGGCCATGTCGGCGTGGTCCGCGCGCAGCCGCGACTGCTTCGCCAGGACCTGCGCGATCTCCCATTCCTGGCGCGGCAGCGTGACGGCGTTGTCCACCGCGTCCAGCAGGCCCTCGCGGTTGACCTGCGAGTCGCGGACGGCGTCGACGGCCGTCTGGACGCGGGCCAGGAGCGCGCGGCCGTCGTCGTCGAAGTCCTCGGGGAGGAGGTAGCGGTCGCGGCGGCGCTCCAGTTCCCGGGCGCGCCGCAGGTCCAGCGAGACCGACGGGGTGCCGAGCGCGACCAGCACCGCGAGCATGCCGAGGCCGATCAGCCACAGCGAGCCGAGGAGCGGGGAGCCGACCAGGCCGAGGGCGAGGACCGACAGCGGCGCCAGCCACACCAGCGGCTTGCGGCGCGCGACGATCGTGTCCAGTTCGGCGCGCAGCGCCGGGTCGGCGACCGGGCGCGGCTCGGCCGCGGCGCCGTCCTCGGGGGAGCGGGGCGGTGCGATGCGCCGCCAGGCCGTGGAGACGTGGGTCTCGAAGGCGAAGTCGGTCTGCGCGATCTCGATCTCGGCCGGGCCGGCGGGCAGCGGCCAGGAGCCCACGGGGTCGCCCCCGCCGGGGCCGGTGAAGCGCACCCACCACCCGCCCTTGCCGTCCTCGCAGCGGTAGCGGCCGGGGGCGACGTCGATACCGACGAAGAACGTCCCGATTCCCGGTATGGAATCACTCCATGCGCCAGTGGCCACCGGTGACCTCCCGTACCTGAACGACGTCCGGGGGACGGCAAGAGTTGCAGTACCCACTACCGCTCCCGGGAAGCGGAACGGGGTTTGGAATACTCCACGGGTGCGACCCGACTATGACCCCCTTGACGACCCGCCGTGGGCGATGCAGCTGGTGGTACGCGCCGAGAAGGCCGATCCGCCCAGTCACGACGCGGTCTGCGAGGCGGCGGCGACGGCGGTCGTCCGGCTGCTGACCGACCCGCGCGCCGCCGAGCCCGAGGGGGAGTGGCGGGAGGCCGTCCGGGAGTGGGAGTCGCGCCGGATCCGGAAGGTGACGCGGCGGGCCCGCGGCGTGCGCTGGCCGGAGGCGGAGGCGCTGCCCGGCGTCACGGTCCGGCACGCGGGCGCGCAGGTGCGGGCGTTCCCGCCGGGGCCGGTGTCGGACGTCCCGCCTCAGCTGGCCAAGCTCCAGGTCGCGGGCCTCGATCTGGCGGAGGCGCCGGAGCCCTCCGCGGCGCCCGAGCCCCCGTACGCGGTGATCGCCCTCAACCCGGAGGTGACGATCACGACGGGGAAGGCCGCCGCCCAGTGCGGGCACGCCGCCCAGTTGCTGCTCCGCCAGGGGCGCCGCCGGCACGTGGCGGCGTGGGTCGAGGCCGGCGCCCCCGTCCACCTGGCGCGGGACGTGCCGTGGGCCCGGTGCGTGAAGGAGGCGGCCGTCGCGGTCCGGGACGGCGGTTTCACCGAGGTCCCGCCCGGCACGATGACCGCGATCGCCTGGCTGGTCCGGAAATAGCGCGCGGGCGGCCCGGGGCGCGGCGCACCGGAACGGGCCGGCGCGCCGCGCGAGGCGGTCAGGGCAGGACGACCGCGACCGGGGTGATCCCGGCCTTGCGGATCAGGGCCGGCAGGCGCCCGGCGAACGGATGGTGGTCCGCCGGCAGGCCCCTCGGGTTGTCGATCACGTAGTGGGCGACGCCGTCCGCCCCGCGCCGCGTCCACGTCGCGCCGGCGGACCGCAGCAGGGCCTCGGTCTTCGCGGCGTCCGCGGCCTTGACCGAGACACGGATCGGCGACTCGTAGGACGGCAGCAGCGCCGCCTCCTGCGCCGCCTTCGCCGTCGCGGCGGCCTGCGGCGCCGCCGCCCCGGCCGGGTCGGGGCCGAGGATCGCGTTGTAGAGCAGCTTCGCCGTCCCGTCGCTGAACGCGCGGAAGTTGGGCTCGGCGGCGAACAGCACGGACCGTCCCTTCCCGAGGGGCTGGTCGACGACCGCCGCGGTGCCGCCCAGCTCGGACGCGCCGCGCTCGAACCCGGACACGAACCAGTCCGGCGAATCCGCCTGCGGGTACGACACGACGACGCCGCTGGACGCCTTCATGACCGGGTCGTAGGACGTGAAGTTCCAGGCCGTCGCTCCGACGCCCTTCGCCAGCGGGCTCGCCCCGTCCACCTTCACGCGGAGCAGCGTGCCGGGGATGTCGGACGTCGGCTCCGCGAGCGTCGCGGTCGTCAGGCCGAGACGGGCCGCGAGCTGGGCGCCGCCCTGCCAGCCGATGTAGCGGCCGCCGTCGCGCGTCCACTGCTGGAGCGCGGCGCGTCCGGCGTCGCCGAGCGCCGTGTAGGCGGACGAGGCGGGACCGTTCGGCGTGACCAGGACCTCGACGCCCTTGAGCCTGCCGGCCGCGACGTCCGCCGGGGAGAGCAGCGTGAACGGCAGCTTCCAGTCGCGGTCGAGGCGGTGCCTCAGCCACCCGGCCAACTGCCGCGCGGACGAGGACGTCCCCGACAACTGGAGGACGCCGAGCCTGGGCGCCTTGCCCGGGTGTCCCGGACGCGCCTCCGGGAGCGTCCGCAGCGGGACGGACCGCGGGTGCAGGACGGCGCCGGACGACCCGCCGGACACGTTGCCCAGCAGCGGCAGGCTCCACGCCGTCACGTCGTAGAAGTAGGGGAACGGCGTGTAGGAGTCCTCGTTCAGCATGGACTGGATCCAGTGCTTCTGGCCCTGCGCCATCGAGATCCAGTACGTGCCCGCGGGCAGCGTCGTCGCGGCCTCCGGGCGCCCGTACGCCTTGAAGTCCGAGACGGCGAGCGGCCGGGCGAGCCTCTCGACGCGCACGCCCATGCGCTGGAGCCGCCGCACGATGAGCGCGGCCTCGGCGCGCTTGGCCGGGTCGTCGTCGCGCAGGAAGTAGCTCCGCACCTTACGGTCCGGCACCTGGCGGTCGACCTTGTTCGGCGGGTTGTAGATCTGGTTGGGCTCCAGCTCGCCGGCCTTGCCCTGCGCGTAGGCGTCGACCGTCATCTGGCGCCACTCGGTGAGGATCCGGTGCCGGTTGCGCGCCGCCGCCGACAGCGACACCCACTGGGTGAGGTACTGCTCCTTCACCCGGTCCGGGTAGGGGCTCTCGTCGCCCTTCTCGTACGTCATCCCGGCGGCGTGGAACGCGCTGGTCGGCACCGTGTCGCCGTACCCCTGGTAGAAGAGGTCGTAGACGTCCCTGTTGAAGAAGTCGATGCCCTGCCGGGTGAACTCGGCCGCCATCGACGCGCCGTAGAGGTCGTTGATCCAGCCGATGGCCTGCTCGGGCGTCTCGTGGTAGATCGGGTCGGCGTTCGGCGGGAAGAAGAACGAGTCCCCGCCCATCTCGTGGGCGTCGATGTAGAGCGCGGGCGGGTACTGGTTCAGCATCGCGAGCTTGCCGTCGGTCTCCGGCTGCGTGCGCGCGAACCAGTCGCGGTTCATGTCGAACCCGTAGGCGTTCTGCCGCGTCTGCAGCGTGCGGCCGTCCGGGTTCTGCGTCGGCAGGACGATCACGAGCGCGCTCGCGAGGATCCCGGTCGCGGCGCAGTCGGCGCGGTCGCCGAGGTCGCGCAGCACCCGCAGCGCCGCGTCCGTGCCGCTCGGCTCGTCGCCGTGGACGTTGCCGCTGACCCACAGGATCGGGACGCCGCGATCGGTGATCCGCTTGGCGAGCGCGGCCGGCGTGCGGGGATCGCGCAGCAGGCCGGCGTCCCGCCGCACCTTGGCCAGCCCGGCCTTGGAGATGAGTTCGGGCCGTCCGGCGATCGCGTACTTCAGCGGACGGCCCTGCGCGGTGGTGGCCAGCGTCCCGGACACGACGCGCTCGCTCCTGGCGGCGACGGTCTCCAGGTAGGTGTCGGATTCGGCGGCGCTGACCGGGCGCTCACCGAGGTCGAAGCCGAGGACCTGTTCGGGGGAGGGGACCTTGCCCCGGTAGACCGGTGCGGTCCGGGTCGGGTCGCAGCCGGCCGCGGGCGCGGCGGGCAGCGCGGCGGCGGGCGCGGCGAGCGACGCCGGGACCGCCAGGGACGCGGCCATCACCACAGGCAGCGCCAGTTTTCGGGCTCTCATGAGGCACAACGTGGCACCCGCCGGGAGCGGCACCAACGGCAACTTCTGCCAAGATCAGTCGCGCTTGGCCGGGCGCGCGCGGGGGCCGGTGAGGGCGGCGGCCCGGTTGATGGCCTGGAGCGCGAACTCCTGCGTCCAGGTCAGGCCGCCCGGACCGCGGGGGGACCCGTCCGGCGCGGGGCCCTTCGGCGCCCCCGCGAGCTGGACTTTCGCGCTCAGCCCGTAGGAGAGGAAGAGCAGCACGACGAACGCCGCCAGGTAGGCCAGGTGCTCGACGAGGCCGCCCCACCTGCCGGTGAAGACGTCCAGGACGGCGAACATCGCGAACCCCGCCATCCACCCCGCCATCGGCGGGACCAGCAGCAGGTCGCGGCGCAGGACCACGCCCGCCACGGCGGCGAGCACGAGCAGGACCTCGACCGCCTTGGCGAATACCAGGATCCCCGTGGCCGGCCCGGACCCGAAGTAGCCCTCCACCTCGTCCACCCGGTCGCCCCACAGCGCCGCGGCGCTCGCGAGGGCCGCCACGCCGTAGGCGATGACGAACACGCCGACCGCGTAGTGGAACCGGTGCCACGTCCGCGCGGCGCCGCCGGCCGGTCCGGAACCTGGTCGGGCATCCGCGCCCACGGTCATCGTCAGCCCCCAACTGCCGGCTCATCTACCAAGCGCAAGATATCCCGGATAGGGTCCCGTGGACCTCCGAAACGTGGTGCGCCTTCGCGGCCCGTCCCGCCCACCTCGCGGCCGGCAGGCCGTGGTGCTTGCGCGAGGGCGGGTGAAGGGGGAGGCTGAAACGCACGTCGGGCCGCACGGAGTCCGTGAGGGAACAAGGATGACGCCTGACGATACGGGAACAGCCGCGCCGTCGAAGACGCGGATCGAATATCTGGAAGAACTCGGCGAGGAGCTGGTCAAGCGCGGCCTCCGGGTGCGCCTCACCCTGCCCCGCGGCCAGTCGCCCAGCCTGCACGTGATGAATCCCGACGCCGCCGCGCTGACGGAGAACATCTTGGCGGAGCAGGGCGCGGACGGCTGGTGGTACTGGTGGTCGTGGGCCGAGCGCATCGCGCCCGCCGCCGACGCCGCGGCCGCGGCCGACCGCGTAGCCCGCGTCCTTTCCGCCTGATCCGGCCGGACCGAAACCCCGGCGCGCCACCTGACCGCGGCACGCGCCTACTTCCGCCACCGCCTCGAATGGCAGCGGCGGCGAACCGCCGCTTGGGCGTGGTGCGGAGCCGCTTGCTCGCGTGGGGTCTTGACGTGCGGTGATGCCCTTCTTCAAGGCGCTGACCTGGGGGTTCGGTGCCGGGTGCGCGGGGGCGTCGTTCTGCGTGTGGTGGACGGCGCCCGCGGGTGAGCCCTGGCTTGACGGCGGGTCGCGGTGAATGTTGACCCACGAAACATTTAGGCCGACGTGGGTCCGCCGGAGCATGCCCGCGCGATGACCGGCGTCCTCCTGCCGCTGCCGCGGTACCCCTCGTGTTCCACCCGTGTTGATCTCGTGTTACATGATTGTTACCGCCGACAACAAATGAACTTCGCCCGAAGTCTGGCGCGACGGACATGCGCGACGTAAGTTGCGGGACACAACATTCCCGTCGGTGCGGGTGATCTCGCTCACCGGCTACCACCCCCGGCCGCACGGCGGCCACCCCCCAGAAAGGACCCGGGCAATGCGCAAGGGGATCCTCAGCTTCTTGGCCGTCACGACGGCGGCGGCGCTCAGCCTCACCGCGTGCGGGGACGGCGACTCCAACGACTCGGGCGGCTCCGGCTCCAAGGGCAAGGTCGGCGTGATCCTGCCCGACACCACCTCCTCCGTCCGGTACGAGAGCTTCGACCGGCCGTACCTGGAGCAGGCCTTCAAGGCCGCCGGCGTGGCTTACGACATCCAGAACGCCGAGGGTTCGACCCAGCGCTTCCAGACGATCGCCGACCAGATGCTCACCAGCGGTGTCACGGTCCTGGTCCTGGACGGCATCGACTCGAACTCCGCGGCCGCCGTGCAGCGCAAGGCGCAGGCCCAGGGCGTCAAGACCATCGACTACGACCGGCTCGCCCTCGGCGGCGTCTCCGACTACTACGTCTCCTTCGACAACGTGAAGGTCGGCGAGGAGCTCGGCAAGGGCCTGCAGAAGTGCCTCGGTGACAAGTCGGCCAACATCGCCTACCTCAACGGCGCCCCGACCGACAACAACGCCACGCTGTTCGCCAAGGGCGCGCACAACGTGCTCGACAAGGCCACCTCCTTCAAGAAGGTCGCGGAGCAGCCCGTCCCGGACTGGAAGGCCGAGCAGGCCGCCACGATCTTCGAGCAGATGTGGACCGAGAAGGGCGGCAAGATCGACGGCGTGCTCGCCGCCAACGACGGCATCGGCAACGCGGTCATCTCGATCCTCAAGAAGAACAAGCAGGCCGGCAAGGTCGCCGTCACCGGCCAGGACGCCACGCTCGAGGGCCTGCAGAACATCCTCGACGGCAACCAGTGCATGACGGTCTACAAGCCGGTCAAGCAGGAGGCCGAAGCGGCCGCCAAGCTCGCCGTCTCCCTTATCAAGGGTGAGAAGGGCGAGACCAACGGCACCACGAACGACCCGGAGGGCAAGCGCGACGTGCCGTCGGTGCTGCTGACCCCGATCGGCGTCTTCAAGGACAACATCAAGCAGGTCACGGACGACGGGTTCGTCAAGAAGGAAGACCTGTGCAAGGGCGCGTACGCGGCCAAGTGCAAGGACGCGGGCATCCAGTAGGAGCCCGACCTGACTCCGTGGCGGGCCCTTCCCCGCTGAGGGCGTCCCGGCCTCCCGGAAAATCGGGACGCCAAGGGGCCCGCCACGGTCTAGACGCCCGAACCTCTGGAAGGAAACTCGTGGCTGAAAAAGGAGACCCCGTCCTCCGCCTGACCGGGCTCAACAAGAGCTTCGGACCCGTCCATGTACTGCATGACGTGGACTTCTCCGTGCGCCTGGGCGAAGTGATGGCCCTCGTCGGCGACAACGGCGCCGGCAAGTCGACTCTGATCAAGTGCATCGCCGGCATCCACCCCATCGACTCGGGGCAGATCGAGTTCGAGGGCAAGCCCGTCACGGTCGACGGGCCGCGCACCGCCTCCGCGCTCGGCATCGAGGTCGTCTACCAGGACCTCGCGCTCGCCGACAACCTCGACATCGTGCAGAACATGTTCCTCGGCCGTGAGCGGCGCAAGGGCATCGTGCTCGACGAGCCGTCCATGGAGGAGGCGGCCCGGGAGACCCTCGCCCGGCTCTCGGTCCGCACCGTCAAGTCCGTCCGGCAGCAGGTGGCGAGCCTGTCCGGCGGGCAGCGGCAGACCGTCGCCATCGCCAAGGCGGCGCTCTGGGAGTCCAAGGTCGTGATCCTGGACGAGCCCACGGCCGCGCTCGGCGTCGCCCAGACCCGGCAGGTCCTCGACCTCGTCCGGCGCCTCGCCGACACCGGCCACGCCGTCGTGCTCATCTCGCACAACATGAACGACGTGTTCGAGGTGGCCGACCGCATCTCGGCCCTCTACCTCGGCCGGGTCGCCGCGGACGTGGCCACGTCCGAGGTGACCCACGGCCAGGTCGTGGAGCTCATCACCGCCGGCCGTTCCGGTGATCTCGGCCTCGCGCCGCAGACCGCCGCCGAGAGCATCTGAAAGGGGACCAGATGTCCACTGACGCCCCCCAAAGCAAGGAGGCCGCCGTGAAGCTGGCGGACTCGGACTTCTCGAACGACCGGCGCAAGCATGACATGAACTCCGCGCTGCTGGACTACTGGCACAAGATCAAGGCCGGTGAGCTGGGCGCGCTTCCCGCGATCCTCGGACTGATCGCGCTGATCGCGCTGTTCACGGCCCTGAAGCCGGAGACCTTCCTCAGCAAGGGCAACATCGCGAACCTGGCCACCCAGGCGCTGCCCATCACGATCCTCGCCATGGGGCTCGTCTTCGTCCTGCTGCTGGGCGAGATCGACCTGTCGGCCGGAGTGGCGAGCGGTGTCTGCGCCACCGTGATGGCCAAGCTGATGGCCGACTCGGGTCAGCCCTGGTACGTCGCGGTGCTCGGCGCCATCGCGATCGGCGTCGTCATCGGCACCGTGATCGGCTGGCTCGTCGCCTTCCTGCGCATCCCGTCGTTCGTGGTGACACTGGCGTTCTTCCTCGGCCTCCAGGGCATCACGCTGTGGCTCATCGGCGAGGGCGGGACGGTGCCCGTCCGCGACGACTTCGTCGTGGCGCTCTCGAACAAGAACATGCCGATCTGGCTCGGCTGGGCGCTCTCCATCGCCTGCGTCGTCGCCTACACCGCGACGCTGCTGCTGCGCTGGCGCCGCCAGCACGTCCGCAACCTGCACTCCAAGCCGCTGGGCTTCGTGATCGCCCAGTGCGCCGTCGTCGCGGCCGCCCTGCTGATCAGCACCTACGTGCTGAGCCTGGACCGCGCTCCCAGCCCGCTGATCACCCTCGGCGGGATCCCGTGGGGCGTGCTGCTCGTCGGCGCCCTGCTCGTCATCTGCACGTTCGTGCTCGGCCGCACCGGTTACGGGCGGCACATCTACGCGGTGGGCGGCAACGCCGAGGCCGCCCGCCGGGCCGGCATCAACGTGACCCGCATCCGGATCTCCGTCTTCATGATCGCCTCCGCGCTGGCGGCGATCAGCGGCATCGTCGCGGCGTCCCGCCTCAACTCGGTCGCCACCGACGCCGGCGGCGGCAACACGCTGCTGTACGCGGTGGGCGCCGCGGTCATCGGCGGAACGAGCCTGTTCGGCGGGCGCGGCAAGGCACGCGACGCCGTGCTCGGCGGCCTCGTCATCGCACTGATCGCCAACGGGCTGGGGCTGCTCGGCACCAAGGCCTACCTCAGCTACCTCATCACCGGGGTCGTGCTGCTGTTCGCCGCGAGCATCGACGCCCTGGCGAGGCGCCGCCGGTCCAGCACCGGGCGGTGACCTCGTGGACGCGGTGACCCCGTGAGCACGGTGATCCCGTGAGCACGGCCGGAAGCGCCTGGGAGTCGGTGGCCCGCCCCACCGGCTCCCGGGCCTGGCCCCAGACCCCGTCGGGCAGGCCTTCCGACGGGGCCCGGCCGTGGAATCCGACTGCTACGCTCACTCACGACGACCGCCAGGCGCGCGGCGGCGGTGCGGCACGGTGGGAGCCCCTCGGCATGTCAGTGACGCCTGTTCTGGACCTGCGCGGTATCGACAAGAGCTTCGGCTCCGTGAAGGTACTGCAGGACATCGCGTTCTCCGCCTATCCGGGCGAGGTCACCGCGCTCGTCGGCGACAACGGAGCCGGCAAGACCACCCTGGTCCGGTGCATCGGCGGAATCCACTCCTTCGACAAGGGCGAGTACCGCTTCGAGGGCAGGCCGGTCAAGGTCGGCTCCCCCCGCGACGCCAGCCGCCTCGGCATCGAGATCGTCCACCAGGACCTCGCCCTCTGCGAGAACCTCGACATCGTCCAGAACCTGTTCCTCGGCCGCGAGGAGCGCCGCGGCCTCGCCCTGGACGAGACGTTCATGGAGGAACTGGCGCGCACCACGTTGTCCGGCCTCGCCGTGCGCACGATGGGCTCGGTCCGGCAGCGGGTCTCGAACCTGTCGGGCGGGCAGCGCCAGACCGTCGCGATCGCCCGCGCCGTGCTGTGGGACAGCAAGCTCGTCGTGCTGGACGAGCCCGCCGCCGCGCTCGGCGTCGCGCAGACCCAGCAGGTCCTGGAGATGGTCCGGCGGCTCGCCGACAAGGGCCTCGCCGTCGTGCTGATCTCGCACAACATGAACGACGTGTTCGCGGTCTCCGACCGGATCGCCGCGCTCTACCTCGGCCGGATGGTCGCGCAGGTCCGCACCGCCGACGTCACCCACCGGCAGGTCGTGGAGCTGATCACCTCGGGCTCCAGCGGAGAGCTGGGGCTGCGCCCATGATGAAGGCGGGCCCGTCACAGGAGGACATCCGGCGCCACAATCTCGGGACGCTGCTGCGCTTCGTGCACCTGCGCGGCCCCGCCTCCCGGGCCGTCCTCGCCGAGTCCCTCGGCCTCAACCGCAGCACCATCATGGCGCTGACGTCCGACCTCACCTCCGCCGGGCTGGTCCGCGAGGAGCTGCCGCGCGGCCCGGGACGCCGCGCCGGACGGCCGTCGCTCGTGGTGCGGCCCGAGTCCACCCGCGTCTACGTGCTGGCGTTCGAGGTCGGCGTCGACCGGCTCGTCGTCGCGCGCGTCGGCCTCGGCGGCGTCGTGCTCGACCGGCGCGAGGGCGTCCGGGCCCGCGGGTCCGATCCCGCCGACCTGCTCGGCGTGCTCGTGGCGGGCGCCCGCTCCCTGGTCCGCAAGGCCGAGCGCGACGCCGTCTGCGTCGGCGCCGCCCTCGGGTTCCCCGGCACCGTCCGCCGCTCCGACGACTCGATCATGTTCGGGCCGAACCTGGACGTGGGCGGGCTGCGCCTCGGCGACGCCCTGTCCCGCCGCCTCGGCCTCGGCATCCCCGTCTCGGTGTGCAACGACGCCAACCTCGGCGCGCTCGCCGAGCACGAGCGCGGCGCGGGGGTGAGCTGCGACAACCTCATCTACCTGCACGGCGACGTGGGCGTCGGCGGCGGCATCATCGCGCACGGCCGGCTGCTCGGCGGCGACGAGGGGTTCGGCGGCGAGATCGGGCACATGGTGATCAACCCCGGGGGCCGGCCCTGCGCCTGCGGCTCGAAGGGCTGCCTGGAGGCCGAGGTGGGGGAGCGGACGCTGCTCGACCTCGCCGGCCGCGAGGAGGTCCCCGGCCAGCCGGGACGCGACGCGGTCCGCGCCATCGTCGCCGCCGCCGACGCCGGCGACATCAAGGCCCGGGAGGCGCTGCACCGCGTCGGCAACTGGCTCGGCCTCGGTGTCGCGAACCTCGTGAACCTCTTCAACCCGGGCCTGGTCATCTTCGGCGGCACGCTCCGCGACATCTTCCTGGGCGCCGCCGCGCAGATCCGCAGCGTCCTGGCGACCAGCGCCCTCGCCGCCCCCCGCGAGAAGGTCAAGCTCCGCACCGCCACCCTGGGCGACGACACGACCCTGGTCGGCGCCGCCGAGTTCGCGTTCGCCGAGGTCCTGGCCGACCCCGTCCAGGTCCTGGCCCGGCTCAGAGCCCCTGAGACGGTGTGAAGCGTGTGAAGGCGCCGTAGCGGCTCCCGTAGAAGACCAGGGGGCCTTCGTCCCGGTGCTCCGCCAGGTCGTGGGCGCGTGCGACGACGATCAGGTGGTCGCCGGCGACGTGCTCCTGCTCGACCGAGCACTCGATCCACGCCAGCGCGCCGTCGACCAGGGGAGCGCCGCCGGGGCCGCGCGTCCAGGAGACGCCGGCGAACTTCTCCGGGCCGCTCCCGAAGGCGAGCCGCTCGGAGACGTCCCGCTGCGACTCGGCCAGGATGTTGACGCACAGGCGCGCGGCGGTGCGCATGACCGGCCATGTCGTGCTGGTGTGCGCCACGCAGAACGCCACGAGGGGCGGGTCGAGGGAGACGGACGTGAACGAGTTCACGGCCAGGCCCGCCGGGCGCCCCGACGCGGGATCGAGGGCGGTGACGGCGACCACGCCGGTCGGGAACCTGCCGAGCACCGAGCGGAACGCGGCCGGGTCGAGGCCGGTCGCCGAGGGGCCGGACGGGCGGTCGGGCGATCCGTGCATTGGGGTCCGTTCCGTGGGCGGGGGGTGCGTCGATGTCCACTGATCGATGTCCACTAAAGCCCTCGCCGCGGCGCGCTGATTCCCCTGGAAGGCGATCTAGGTCGAAGGTCCCGTCCTGTGTCGGTCCACGGACGGAGCCGGATCTACGGCCGCGGGGCCTCGGCCGGGGCCTTCGCCGGGACGGCGGCGTAGGGGGTGAGGAGCGCCGCCGCGGACATGCCGTCCATGATCAGGCGGCCGGTGCCGGCCAGGCGCGCCTTGGCGCGGGCCGGGACGCGCGGGCCCTCGTGCAGCCCGAACCAGGCGATCCAGCCGACCGTGACGACCGCCCAGTACGACACGAGCCGGTAGAGGCCGACGGCCGCGGCGGCGGGTGACAGCGTCGCGCCGAACGCGACCAGGGACGCGGCCATGCTGCCCTCGATGGCGCCGAGGCCGCCGGGCAGCAGCGGGAGCAGGCTGCCCGCCGCCTGGGCCGCGAAGTAGGTGAGGGCGACGCCGTTCGGGGCGACGTCGATGCCGACCGCGTGGGAGGCCGACAGCAGCGCCAGGATGTCGAACACCCAGTTCAGCAGGGCCAGCGCGGTGAGCGCGGCCCAGTCGCGCAGGGTCGGGCGCAGGAGGTCGCGGGCGCCGGCCAGCCGCTCCGCGTACGGAGCGATCTTCGGATGGGCGAGCGCGGCCCGGTAGGCGCGGCGCAGCGGCGCCGTCAGCAGGGCGCGCAGCGGGCGCCACCGCAGCGCGGGGACGAGCAGCGCGGCCAGGACCAGCGGGACGGCGAGGCCGAGCAGCGCGAAACCGCGCGCGTTGGGGTCGGCCACCAGCGCCAGGAGGGCGATCAGGGAGTAGGCCGTGGTGGTGATCACTCCGCCGGCCAGGATCACCGCGGTGGCGAGCTGCGCCGAGGCGCCCGCCCGGCGGAACTGCCGGAATGTGTAGACCACGCTCACCGCCGGGCCCGCCGGCAGCGTCGTGGACAGGGCGTTGCCCGCGTAGGTGATCGCGAACGCGCGGCGCAGCCGCATCCGCAGTCCGCCGACGCGCAGCAGCCGGCGCTGGAGCCGGGCGAACGCGCCCATCGAGCCCGCCACGGCCAGGACGACCATGGTCAGCCAGCCCGGGTCGGCGTGCGAGGCCGCCCGCCAGATGGCGCCGAGATCGGGGAGTTCGTCGCGGTAGAGGGGGAGTGCGGCGAGGGCGCCGAGGACCAGCGCCCACTGGACGATCAGACCGGCCCTGCGCCGCCACCACGGGCGTGCCCGGGCCTGCTCGTCAGGGCCGTTCGGCAGGGGGGACGGCGGGTCGGCTTCGGCCGGGGGATGGACCGGTGCCGTGACTGTGTCGTACATGTCCCGGTCACCTCGCAAGCTCGCCCGCCATGCGCAACCTACGGTCCGGGTAGGACATTCCCCCGGCAGCCGAAATAAATCGCAAAGTGACTTGCGCCACGTCCGTCGCGAGGTCGTGGTCAGCGGGCGGTTCGAAGACCTGTCGCAGTGCTCTGCCGGATGATCCTTTGATATCCCGGCATTTCTGTTCTGCCCTGCTCTCTGCCCGTTCTTGCGAAAAGGACGCCCTCGTGAGCGGCAAAAGCCCGGCCCCCTCTGGAGCGCACCCCCCCGGAGACGACGGCGGCGCCCCCGGCGGCAAGGCCGCGGTCGTGTTCGTCGACATCGACGGGTTCACCGCCGTG
>NZ_JBFARL010000064.1:0-37725 GCF_040674655.1 Actinomadura sp. NPDC049753
GGCCGTGCCCCCGCGCCCCCGCGGCGCGCCCGGGGCCGGGGCTAGGAGATCCAGCCGCCGGCCTGCGCCTGGTCGAGGACCTCGTCGGCCTCGCGGGTGTCGAGCATCTCCAGCCCGCGGACCGCCCAGAACCGCAGCGACTCGTCGGGGCTCTCCAGCTGGCCGCGGAACACCTCCAGGGCCTCCGGCGCCCTAGCCTCGGCGATCAGTTCGAGCAGCCAGCACCGCAGGCCGGGGTCGTCCCGCTCCGCCGCGAACTCCGCGATCAGCTCGCCGACGTAGGCGTCGGCGTGCTCGCGCAGGAAGTCGAACGCGTCCTCCCGGACCCGCGGCTCCCTCGTCCGCATCTGCTGCATGGCCTGATCGAAACGCCGCCGCGACATGCGCCGACCTTACGGTCGCTCCCTGACAGAACGAACACCGACGCGCCCACTGTGCACAGGGGAGGCGGGCACCGGGTCAGCGGAGGCCCTTCCAGAGGTCGGACAGGAGGTCGGACAGGTTCTGGATCGTGTCGCCGTGCCGCTCGGCGAGGGCCTGCTCGTGCGCGCGGGCCAGCGCCTCCAGCCGCTCCAGCTTGGCGCGGCCCAGGTCGGAGACGTGCACCGACACACGGCGGCGGTCCCGGGTCGAGTGGGACCGGTAGAGGTAGGCGGAGTCGACCAGGGAGTCCACGAGCCGGGTCAGGGTGGGGTGCGGGATCTCCACGATGAGCGCCAGCTCGCCCATCGAGACGTCGTCGGCCGCGGCGAGGGCGCGCAGCACCCGCCACTGCTCGACCGTCGCGCCCTCCTCGTCCAGGCGGGCGCCGAGGCCGCGGGCCAGGGCCCGCTGCGTCCGGGTGAGCAGGTCGACGAGTTCGGTCTCCGCCGCGCGCGCCGCCGCGCCGTGCCGCTCGACCACCCGGTGCCTCCCTCGCCAGCCGCCCGTGGGAAGAGCATACTTGGCCTGGTCATGACGGGTTCGGCGATCATGCGCGCGGTGGTGCGGGACGGCACGGGGTTGCTGGTCACCGGGCCGGATCCCGCCGTGCTGCGGCTCGGACTGCTGCTGCCGCTGTCGGGGCCCCTCGGCCTGACCGGGCCTTCCGGGCTGAGCGCCGCGTGCCTCGCCGCGACCGAGGTCAACGCCTCCGGCGGGGCGGCGGGACGGCCCGTCGAGCTGGTGCCGGTGGACGCCGGGCGGGCGCCGGGCGCGGTGGCGGGCGAGGCCCGGTTCCTCGCCGACGCCGGGCTCGTCCAGGCGTTCGTCGGGTTCCACACGAGCGACGTGCACCGCGGCCTGGAGGCCGCGCTCGCCGGGCGGGTGCCGTACGTGTTCACGCCGCCGCACGAGGGCGGGCCGCGGCGGCAGGGCGTGGTGCTGCTCGGCGACTCACCGGACCGGCAGCTCGGCTCCGCGCTGCGCTGGCTGAGCGCGCGACTGCGGCTGCGGCGCTGGGCGCTGCTGGGCAGCGACTACATCTGGCCGCGGGCGGTGCACCGGGCGGCGGCGCGGCAGGTCCGGGCGGCGGGCGGCGAGGTGGTGCTGGACCGGCTCGTGCCCTTCCCGTGGGCGGTCGGCGACGACCCGGAGGCGCGCTTCGAGGAGGTCGTGCTCGCGCTGGCGCGGACGGGCGCGGAGGCGGTCCTGCTCAGCCTGGTCGGCCGGGACCTGGCCGTGTTCAACCGGGTGTTCACCGCCTCGCGGCTGTCCGCCGGGGTGGTCCGGCTGTCGGGGGCGCTGGAGGAGAACGTCCTGCTCGCCACCGGCGGGGACGACACCGGGGAGCTGTACTCGGCGATGCGGTCGTTCGCCGGGCAGGGGGACGAGCGGCAGCTCGCGCTGGCCGAGCGGTACCGGACGGTGTTCGGCGAGGCGGCCCCCGTCCTGGACGCCTACGCGGAGGGCTGCTACGACGGCGTCCACCTGCTGGCGGCACTGGCCGCCGCGGGCATGCTGACCGCGCGGGAGGGGCGGTCGGCCTCGGCGCGGCTGCTGGCGGGCGCCGACCCCGTCGCGCGGCGCGCCTGGTCGGCGGCGCCGCTCGGCCCGCCGCGCCCGGAGGGCTATCTGGCCAGGGCTGACGGGCTGGACCTCACCGTCGTCACCCGCCTCTGAGGTCTTTGCGGATCAAACCTTTTCATTTGAAAAGATTGCCTCTAGGGTTCGCTGAGCGGGAACGACCCGCGTCCTCGCCCGAGGAGGGACCATGGCCGTCGACCCCACGCCGCCGGAGGGCATCGAGCGCTACGGGTACACCCAGGAGCTGCGGCGCTCCCTCACGTTCCGGGACCTCGTGGTCTACGGGCTGATCTTCATGGTGCCGATCGCGCCGTTCGGCATCTTCGGCAGCGTCTTCGAGGGCTCGGGCGGCATGGTCGCGCTCGCCTACGCCATCGGGATGCTGGCCATGCTGTTCACCGCCGGCTCGTACGCGCAGATGTCGCGGGCGTTCCCGATGGCCGGGTCCGTCTACACCTACGCCGGGCGAGGCATCGCGGCGCCGGTCGGGTTCCTGTCCGGCTGGATGATCCTGCTCGACTACGTGCTGGTGCCGGCCCTGCTGTACCTGATCGCCAGCGTGGCGATGAACTCGCTGGTGCCCGGCGTCCCGGTGTGGCTGTGGCTCATCGCGTTCGTCGTGCTCAACACGGCCGTCAACTTCTTCGGCATCGAGATGACCGCGCGGATCAACCGGATCATGCTGGTCGCCGAGCTGGTCATCCTGGCGGTCTTCCTGGTGGTGGGCCTGGTGGCGCTCGCCCAGGGCAAGGGCCACGGCGGAGGGAGCCTCAGCCCGATCTACAACGGCTCGACGTTCTCGTGGGGGCTGGTGTTCGGCGCCGTGTCGATCGCGGTCCTGAGCTTCCTCGGCTTCGACGGCATCTCCACGCTGGCCGAGGAGAACCGCGAGTCGGCCCGCGCCATCGGACGGTCCATGGTGGCCGCGCTGCTGCTGGTCGGCGTGCTGTTCATCGTCCAGACGTGGGTGGCGTCGCTGCTGGTCACCGACCCGGACAAGCTCGTCGGCGAGGGCGACCCGGACGGCACCGCGTTCTACGACGCCGCGCGGGTCGCGGGCGGCGCGTGGCTGGCCAAGCTGACCGCGCTGGCCACCGCCATCGCGTGGGGCTTCGCCAACTCGCTCGTCGCGCAGGCCGCGACGTCCCGGCTGCTGTACGCCATGGCGCGGGACCGGCAGCTGCCGAGGTTCCTCGCCAGGGTGCATCCCCGGCGGCAGGTCCCGGTCAACGCGACCCTGCTGGTCGCGGCCGTCTCGCTGGGCCTCGGCCTCTACATGGAGCAGCGCGAGGACGGCATCACGCTGCTCAGCTCGCTCGTCAACTTCGGCGCCATGACGGCCTTCCTGGTGCTGCACGTCTCGGTCGTCGTCCACTACGTCGTCCGGTCGGGCAGCCGGGACTGGTGGCGCCACCTGATCGCGCCGGCGATCGGCTTCGGCATCCTCGCCTACGTGGTGGTCAACGCGAAGGTCGCCGCGCAGGAGCTGGGCTTCCTGTGGCTCGGCGTCGGGCTGGTGCTGCTGGTCGGGCTGCTGGTCACCAACCGCCGTCCGGCCCTGGCCGGCATCGCAGAGGAGGAGAACGAGAAGTGACGTTCGACGTGGTCTCCATGACGGGAACCGAGCCCGGCTTCGCGTTCGGCGGCCGGGAGGCGGCGCTCACGGTCGCGCCCGGCACCGTCGTGGAGCTGACGACCGAGGACTGCTTCGGCGGCGCCGTCCGGGGAGTGGACGACCTGCCGAGCCGGGTGTGCTCCTTCCCCTACCTCAACCCCGTCACCGGCCCCATCGCCGTCGCGGGCGCCGAGCCCGGCGACGCGGTCGCGGTGCACTTCGTGGACATCCGCCCCGCCCGCGACTGGGCCGTCTCGTCCACGTTCCCGCACTTCGGGGCGCTGACCGCGACGCACACGACGGCGATGCTGCACCAGGCCCTGCCGGAACGGGTGTGGATCTACGACGTGGACGCCGCCCGCGGGGTCTGCCGTTTCCGCGCCCGCGAGAGCGAGCTGGAGATCGAGCTGCCGCTCGACCCCATGCACGGCACCGTGGGCGTGGCCCCGGCCGCCGGCGAGGTGATCATGAGCATCACCCCGGGCGCGCACGGCGGCAACATGGACACCCCGGAGATGCGCGCGGGCACCACCGCGTACTTCCCGGTCAACGTGCCGGGCGGCCTGATCTCGATCGGCGACGGCCACTGCCGCCAGGGCGAGGGCGAGGTCTGCGGCACCGCCGTGGAGGCGGCGATGGAGACCGTCGTGGTCGTGGACCTGATCAAGGGGGCCGCACCGGCCTGGCCGCGCCTGGAGGACGACCTCCACCTGATGTCGACCGGGTCGGCCCGCCCGCTGGAGGACGCGTTCCGGATCAGCCAGCACGACCTGGTGACCTGGACGTCCTCGCTGCTCGGCCTGGACGAGCTGGACGCCTACCAGCTGGTCAGCCAGGCGGCGCTCGCCCCGGCGGGCAACGTCGTCGACACCAACTACACGATGCTCGCGAAGATGCCCAAGACCGCTCTGCCGGGCGCCTCCGCCTACGACGGCGTCCACGAGCGCCTGCGCGACACCGCCGAAGGCTACCTCTCCCAACGCTGACGACGCCGGCGCTCCGCCTCCCACTTCATCACTCTCCGCATTCGTATAATTCCGATGCGTTGCGACGTTCGGGGGCGGAGCGCGACCGCGCGCTCCGCGGGAGGGGTGTGCGTCTTGAGGACGAGCTGGAGAGTGGCAGGCGTGGCCGTCGGGACGGCCGCCGCCGCGGTCGTGTCCACGGGATGGTCCGTGGGGACGGCGGGAGGCGGCGGCCGGTGGAAGCTGGTCGCGCAGGAGCGGTTCGACCGGCCGCTGCGCGTCGACGGGGCGCCGTGGCGGCTCGACCCGCAGGGCCCGCGCAGCCCGTGGGCGGTCGACGCGTTCGACGACGACGGGGCGGCCTGGAAGAAGATCAGCGGGCCGCTGTTCGAGCGGCAGATGAAGACCCTCAACGTGTTCCGCAAGCGCGTCGCCTTCGGGCAGCGGGGGTGGCTGACCGCGGAGGTCGCCGCGGTAGACAAGGACCGCGACGGGCGGCCCGACTCCCGTCCGGGGCTGTCGGCCGTGACGCTGCCGGGCGGGCACCACGTCGCGCGGATCTCCGAGCCGAGCTGGGACGCGGGCGTCCTGATCCGGCCGACCCGCGCGCTGCCCCGGTACTACCGGGTGGAGATGACGCTGCGGGGCATCCAGTTCGGCGGGAAGCGGGGCGGCACGTTCGACTACAACGGCAGGCACAACGGGTACACCAAGGAACCGTGCAAGACCCGGTACCCCTGGACCTTCCAGGGCGCGCTGCCCGGCAAGTCCCGGTGCCAGTACCCTGACGTCACGCGGGAGAACGGGTTCTACTACCTGACGATCCTCGACCACGCGAACCCGGCGCCGCACGGCAACCCCGGCATCCACTTCCGGCGCAAGGCCATCATGGACGGCTACTACAGCGACGACGCCCGCTGGAAGAACGCCGCGACCTGCAACCCGAAGACCCGCACGATGTACCGGACGTTCGACGGCACCTTCAACGGCGTCAACGCGCTGTTCCCACGCGGCGACCTGTTCCGCGAGACCGCCAACAACAACATCAGCAACGAGTACTACGCCAAGACCGCGTGCGGGGAGGCGTCCATGGACCGGCGGTACGGGCCGGGCGGCCGGTTCGAGGGGCACCTGACCAGCGCCGAGCTGCGGCCGGAGCTGATGCCGAAGGCCGCCTACCGGTTCGCGATCGAGCGCGACCGCACCGGGTACACGCTGGAGATGAGCGGCCCGTTCCTGCACACCGGGCAGACCACGCTGCGCGTCCACCACGACTTCGTGGAGAACGGGCGCCCGATCTGGCACTACAACCAGACGCCGGGCGAGTACGACGGCCGCTTCGACCGCAGGCTCGTCCACAAGGGCCCGGCCGGGACGTACACGACCGAGCACAGCTGGCCCAAGGGCTCGGCCTACCCCGACTCCTTCATCATCGGCGACCCGCACCTCAACTACTACGAGGGCGAGGCGTACGTCGACGACGTCCGCCTCTACGTGCCCGAGCACCAGGGGTGAACGCCGGCGGGGCGCGTTCCCCCGCCGGCGGGACGCGCCCCGCCCCCGTCCAGAGGCGGTCGCCGGTCAGCAGCGGCCGATCCAGGAGCACTCCAGCTGCGGGGCGTTCCCGGAGGTGCGGAACGTCCGGACGGCGGCGGGGTCTCCCCCGGCCAGCCGGATCGCGACCTTGTCCTCGATGTCCTTGGGCGCCGCGCCCTGGTAGCCGTTCAGCACGACCGAGAAGACGAGCCGCCGCCCGGACGGGTCGGTGACGTAGCCCGAGAGCGCGGACGCGCCGGTCAGCGTCCCCGTCTTGGCGTGCACGTTGCCCGCGGCCGGGGTGTCCCGCATCCGCGACCGCAGGGTGCCGCCGTCGAGGCGGTCCGGGTCGCCGGCGACCGGCAGCGCCCGGTACCAGGCGCTGAACCAGGGCGCGCTCTGCGCCTTCCTCAGGATGGTGCTGACGTCCTGCGTGGTCGTGCGGTTCTCGCGCGAGAGCCCGGATCCGTCGGCCATGTCCAGCCGTGCGGTGGGGACGCCCTGGCCGCGGGCGTACCTCTCGACCACGGGCAGGCCCGCCGTCCAGCTCCCCTCGCCCGCCTTCTCCCGGCCGATCGCCTTGACCAGGGTCTCGGCGACCATGTTGTTGCTGAGCTTGAGGAACGGCACCATCAGCCGCGACAGCGGCATCGAGGAGCGGGCGGCGAGCGCGGCGGCGCCCTTCGGGGTCCTGCCGCGCTCGGTGGCGCCCTCGACCTCGACGCCGTGCGCCCGCAGCGCGCTCCGGAAGACGTCCGCCGCGTACAGACTGGGGTTCTCGACCGTGCGCAGGGTGGTGTAGGCCGCGCCGCCCGCGGGGTGGGAGCCGCTCACCACGATGGTGTCGCTGCCGTTGGCCCGGTTCACCGCCAGCGTGGACGGCGACCCGGGAGCGCCCGTGACCGCCCTGTTGTCGATCTTGACGGTACGGGTCGCCGGGACCAGCCCGACCTCGACCGGCGCGCCCTCGGCGGCGCCCGGCCTCACCGACACCTCGACCGATCCGGCGTCGAAGTCGTCGTCCGGCGCGACGGTCAGCGCGGACGTCTGCGCGGCGTAGTAGTACTGCAGGTCGGTGGGGTCCCAGTGGGAGGGCGTGCGGACGGCGTCGAACCAGGAGTCGTCCGCGACGAGGTCTCCCTCGACGCGCCGCACGCCCCGCGCCGCCACCTGGGCGGCGAGCCGGTCGTAGTCGGCGGCCCGCGTCGTCGGGTCGCCGGTCCCCTTGAGGTAGAGGTCGCCCTTGACGGACGATCCGGCCACCGCCCGCGCGTACACGCCGGTGCGGAACCGGTACCCGGGCCCGAGCAGCGACAGCGCCGCGCCCGACGTGTAGAGCTTCATGTTCGAGGCGGGCATCACCTGCGCCGTCGCGCCGCGCGAGTAGCGGACGGCGCCCGTGCGGGCGTCGCGCACCACGGCGCCGACGGTGGCGCCCTTCAGGCGGCTGTCGGCGAGGATGGCGTCGAGGTCCTTGCCCAGATCTCCCTTGGCGGCGGTGCCTGCCTTGGCGGTGGCAAGCGCCGCGGGGTGCATGGCGGGAGCGGCGAGCAGGGACGTCCCGGCGACCAGGACGGACGTGATTCGCACCAGTGGTCCACGCATGGGGTGTGAGCGTAAAGCACCAGCCGGACCATCGCAGCGGAACGACACGACCCCGATCAGTCCGCCGCGTAGACCAGGGAAAGCTCCCTGGAGAAGTACTCGGGCAGGCCGTTCCACGGGTTCGCTCCCGCCCGGTCGGTGATGTACACGACGCCTGCGTTGCAGCGTCTGGCACGCGCAAGCGCGCGCGGGAGAACCGACCGCGGCGCCGCGTAGACCAGATGGCAGAACCGCTCGGCGGGCAGCCGCGTCGCCCACTCGGGCGCACGGACGCGCCGGTACGTCGACCAGGGCCCCTCGAAGGTCACGAGCAGGTCGGCGAACCGCGCGTACGCCTCGTCGGGGTACGCGCCGTGGTTGAGGACGACGTGCTCCGCGCCCCGCGCCCGGACGCCCGCCACGATGCGCCGGTACCGCAGCACATGCTCCGGCACCGCGGACACCTGGTCGAGGAACACCGCCCGGACGCCGTACCACCGGCGGTACCGCCGCACCTCCTCCTCGATCTCGGCGGGCGGGCGGCGCCCGTACGCGGTGTCCACGTACCCGGCGAGCCGCACCCCGGCGGCGGACGTGCGGTGCGCGACGTCCGCGAACCCGCCGTCCCGCGCCGTGCCCGCGCCGCTGTCGACGTTGAGCACGACGGCGCCGAGACGAGGGTCGGCGAGGTCGGTCCAGTCGACGGCGCCGGGATGGAAGTACGCCGGCACGGCCACCGACGAAGCAAGCCCCGCCCCGCTCATGCCGTGCTCCCAGTGGGGGGACGACCCCCCACACCCCCCGGATCGCTCCGCTCCTCCCTGCCCCCTGTGGGGGGACGACCCCCCACACCCCCCGCATCGCTCCGCTCCTTAAGGTGCTCCGCCCAGAGATCGCGCAGTGACGTCGTCAGGTCGGTGACCGGGGTCCAGCCGAGCGCCCGGCCGGCGGCGCGGATGTCGGCGCGCTGCCAGGCCACGCCCGCCGACCGGTCCGAGCCCGCGGCGGACTCCAGCACCCGGCTCCGCGCGCCGGTGACGCGCAGCAGCAGCGTCGCCAGGTCCCGCAGCGGCGTGGCCCGCCCGCTGCCGACGTTCAGCACGGCGGGCAGCCCGCCGCGGGCGCGGACGGCGGCGACCACCGCGTCGGCGACGTCGCGCACGTCCACGAGGTCGCGGCTCGCGTCGAGCGGCCCCACCCGCACGTCCTCGCCGGTGCCCGCCGTGCGGCGCAGCTCGGCGGCGAGCCGCCCGGCCAGCGTGGTGCCGGGCGCGCCGGGCCCGACCGGGTTGAACACCCGCAGGACGACCGCGTCGAGCCCGGCGGCGCGGACGAGCTCCGTCCCGGCCAGCTTCGTCACCCCGTACGGGCCGAGCGGGCGCGGCGGCGCGAGCTCCGAGACGGGCGTGCCCTGCACGACGTGCCCGTACTCGGCGGCCGAGCCGAGGTGCACGAGCCGGACGGGCCCCGGCGCCGCCGCCACCCCCGCGAGGAGGTTCGCGACGGCGACGACGTTGCCCCGGACGAGTTCCGTGGAGGACCCGTGCGTGACCCCGGCGCAGTTGACGACCACGTCCGGCGCGACGCGCCGGACGGCCGCCGCCACGGCGCCGGGGCCGGCGGTCAGGTCCAGCGGCAGGCCGCCGAGCCCCGGTGACCGTCCGGCCGCGACGACGTCGAATCCGGCGGCGGCCGCCCGCGCCCGGACGTGCCGGCCGACGAACCCCGTCGCGCCGACCAGCAGGATCCGGCTCATGACCGCCGGGAGGCCGGGACGCGGCCCTCCAGCAGTTGCGGGCGCAGCGCGGGGAACTCGGCGTTGGCCCGGTCGTAGTCGGCGGGCCGGCCGATGTCGAGCCAGTACCCGTCGAACCGGTACGCGCGCGGATGGCGCCCGGCCGCCAGCAGGTCGAGGACGAGCTCGTCGAAGCCGAGCGGGAAACCCGGCTCGTACTCGGCGAGCGCGGCGGCGGACACCCCGTACACGCCCATGCTGACCTGGTAGTCGAGCGTGGGCTTCTCGGCGAACTCGACGACCCGCCCGTCGACGGCGGTGAGGACGCCGAAGTCGATGTCGACCTTCCGCGCGTACGTGGCGACGGTCAGCGGGGGCCGGGCCGCGCGGTGCTCGCCCAGCAGCCCGGCGAAGTCGAGGTCGGTGAGGACGTCGCCGTTGGTCACCAGGAACTCGGCGGGGAGCCGGTCCCGCATGGTCAGCAGCGGGCCGATGGTGCCGAGCGGCGCCTCCTCGGAGGCGTAGTCGACGCGCAGCCCCCACCGGCTCCCGTCACCGACGTAGGACCGGATGAGGTGCCCGAGGTGCCCGATGGCCAGCGTCACGGTGGTGAACCCCTGCCGGGACAGCTGGTGCAGCAGGATCTCCAGGATGGAGTACTCGTCGCCTATGGGGACGAGCGGCTTCGGAAGGGTCGTCGTGTACGGGCGCAGCCGCACTCCCTTGCCGCCCGCGAGGATGACGGCGTGCATGATGGGGCCTCACTAGATGGTGTAGGTGGACGTCCGGTAGCGCGCCAGGTTGGCGGGGTCGAGGAACCACTCGACGGTCTGCTTGAGGCCCTCTTCGAGGGTGTGCCGGTGCCGCCAGCCGGTGACGCGGCGCAGCCGGCCGCTGTCGCAGACGAGCCGCATGACCTCCGACGCCGCGGGGCGCTCGCGGTCGGCGGCGCCCCGGAACTCGGGGTCGGCGCCCATCAGGCCGGCGATGGTCCGGGCGAGCCGCCCCATGGAGATCTCCACGCCGGTGCCGGAGTTGAACGTGCCGCCGACGACGTCCCCGGCGGGCGCCGTGCCGAGCGCGACGAACGCCTCGGCGGTGTCGCGGACGAACGTGAAGTCGCGGGTGGGTTCGAGCGCCCCGACCTCGACCGCGCCGGTCCCGGCGGCGATCTGGCCGACGACGGTGGGGATGAACGCGCGCGCCGACTGGCGCGGCCCGAAGGTGTTGAACGGGCGCAGCGTCACGGCGGGCAGGCCGAACGAGGCGTGGTAGCTCTCCACCAGCTGGTCCGCCGCGATCTTCGTGGCCGCGTACGGGGACTGCGCCTGGAGGGGATGCGACTCGTCGATGGGGACGCGCCGCGCCGTCCCGTACGTCTCGCTGGTGGAGGTGTGGACGAGCCGCGGCGTCTCCTCGTCCCGCACGGCCTCCAGGACGTTCAGGGTCCCGGTGACGTTGGTGTCGACGTACGAGCGGGGCGCCCGGTAGGAGTACGGGATCGCGATCAGCGCGGCCAGGTGGTAGACGGCCTCCGCGTCCCGGACCAGGCCGCGCACCGACGCCGGGTCCCGGACGTCGCCCGGCACCACGTCCACCTGCTCCATCACGTCGGGCGCGGCGTCGTCGAGCCATCCCCAGGACGCGAACGAGTTGTACTGCACCATGGCCCGGACGCGATGCCCGCGTTCCACGAGCGCTTCGACCAGGTGGGAGCCGATGAACCCGTCGGCTCCCGTCACGGCGACCGTGTTCTGCATCGGTTGTCTGCCCTTCATCGATGGGAGGTCGCGCGGGCCAGGACGCGGCCCGCGTGGATCGTGAGGAGGACGAGCAGCCCGCACGCGGCGGCGAGCTGGACCGTGGCGGGGGCCGCGTCCGGCAGGGCCGGGACCGCCGCGGCCTCGGCGGTCAGGGCGCAGGCATATCCGGCGAGGGCGGCGCCGATGCGGCCGCAGGCCTGCAGGACGAGGGCCACGAAGAACGCGCAGCCGAGCGCGGCGAACCCGCCGAGCGTCCGCGCCGTGACGGCCGTGGCGGGCAGGGGGGCGATGACGGCGGCGGCGGCGGTGATCGCCAGCAGCGCCGCCAGGTACTGGACGAGCGCCCGGGCCAGGACGGTGCGGGCGGCGCGCGTGAACCCGGCCATGCCGGTGTGCGACCGCAGCAGGTCGTGGACGCGCCGGCGGTAGGCGTACAGGACCCATTCCGCGCAGCCCATCGACAGCGAGAGCGACAGCACCGCCACCGTCGTGGTCCCCGACGGGACGGGGCGGCCCGCCAGCGCGCACAGCAGCGTGTACGTCAGCAGCCCGCCGGTCAGCACGCCGAAGAGGGCGAACGGCAGCGCCGCCCTGAGGTCCGCGCGTGTCACCTTCGGACGTCCGGCGCCGCGTGTGCAGAGAAGCGCGAGCACCGCCGTGGCCGCGAGCGACACCGCCCACGCGCCCCAGACCGCGGCGGGCGGCCCGTGCCCGGCGAGGTGGAGCGTCCCCGCGGCGACGCCGGGGAGCAGCGCCGGGAGGAGCCACACCTCGGCGCCGCTGACCTGCACGGCCGTGGCGGACAGCAGGTAGGCCGACAGCCCGGCGGACAGCGCCGTGGCCATCGTGCCCGCTCCCAGGAGGACGCCTGTGCCCACCGTGGCCGGGACGACGGCCAGCGTCCCGCCGGCAAGCCCGTAGCGCAGGACGCCGGACGCCGCCGCCCGGCCCGCGAGCCCCAGCCGGACGTACCCGAGGTAGGCCGTCCCCTGGCTGAACGCCCAGGACAGCAGCAGTGAGAACACCAGGAGGACGCCCGCGCCCGTTCCGTCCAGCACCTGGGAACCGGAGACGTAGCAGAGCCCGGGGAGGCCGAACAGCGCGCCGCGCAGCAGGTGGCGCAGCGGCTCGGGCCTCCACGGCGCCTCGGCGTTCTCGGGCGGCGGCGGGCGGCGCGGCGTCCGGGCGTACAGGTCCTCGGCGAGCGCGAACACGTCCGGATGGCCGTACTCCTTGGCCGCCTCGTCATTGACGCCCTCCGCCTCCAGCCCGGCCGTGACCTCCAGCGCGTCGACGGCGCCCGCGCAGAGGTCGGCCATGCGCTCGCGCAGGCCCTCCACCGAGGCGCTCACGCGAGCCTCGCCTCGGCCGCCGGGCGGTTCGCGCCGCCGGGCGCGCGCAGCCCCGCGTAGATCTCCCGGAACGCGTCGATCGCGCGGTCCACGGTGAACAGCTCCAGCGCCCGCTCCCGCGCGGCCCGGCCGAGCCGCCGCCGCGCCATCTCGTCCCCGAGCAGCCGCAGGCACGCGTCCGCCATCTGGCGCGGCGCGCGCGGCGGGACGACCAGGCCGGTGTCGGCGACCGCCTCCCGCACCCCGCCGACGTCGGTCGCGACGGTCGCGCGGCCGCAGGTCATCGCCTCGATCAGCGTGTAGGGGAAACCCTCGGAGATGCTCGACAGGACGACCACCGTGCCCGCCGCGTAGGCGTCGCGGATGTCGTCGACCCGCCCCTCGAACGTGGCCCGCCCGGCGATGCCGAGGTGGGCGACGAGCTCCTCGCAGCGGGCCCGGTACCGCTCCCCGCCGGACGGGGTGCCGCCGAACATCCGCAGCCGCGCCTCCGGCAGCTCCTCCCGCACCAGCGCGAACGCCCGGATCAGCGTCTCCAGGTCCTTGATCGGGTCGACGCGCCCCGCCCAGCTGAGGGTGGGGCCGGCGGGTTCGGCGCCGGCGGCCGGGAAGCTCGCCGGGTCCACGCCGTTGTAGACCGTCTCCATGTTCCCGGGGTCGGCGCCGCACCTCACCTCCCACCGCTGGTTGTAGAGGTTGGCGGGGGTGAGCAGGTCGGCCGTGCGGTAGCCGGCGGCGCACAGCAGGCGCATGAAGCCGAGCACCACCGCCTTGACCGGCCATGCGAACGGCGACCGCCGCATCCCGATATAGCGTTCCCGCAGGTAGATGCCATGTTCGGTGAGGCACAGCGGGGTTCCGTGGGTCCATTTGGCGGCGAGGCCGGGCAGCACGGGGATGCCGTTGGACACGGCGTGCGTGACGTCGGCGCGCGGCGGCGGGACGGTCAGCGGGCGCAGCAGGTGCTCCAGCAGGTCGATCGCCGTGAGCGCGTCGTGGACGGTGGGCCGGACGCCGATCCGGTCGAACTCGTCGGCGCGGGCCGTCCAGGCGTCCATGAGCCAGCGGACGGGCCCCTCGGCGCGCATCGCCGCACCGAGGTCGCTCGTCCGCCCGAACTCGAACAGCCCGCGCAGGATGTGGGGGAACACCTCCGCGTCCCGGGAGGGCGCGAGGACCGCGTCCAGGAAGGGGCGCAGGAGCCGCTCGAACCGGCGGGCGTCGCCGCGGGACGGGGGCCGCCCTCCGGACGGCCCCCACATCGGGAGGGACTCGGCGGTCACATGGCCGGGAAGGTCCCAGACCACCGGCTCCGACCCGGTGGTCGTGAGCGCCCGGACATGGAACGAGTGCTCCGGCATGCCCTGGACGAGCTGGTCGCACCAGACGCTCACGCCACCGTAGTTGTGCGGATACGTTCCCTCCGTCACCAGGGTGATCTCCAACGTCAGGCTCCGGGCGGGGTGAGGGTGACGTCCCCGGCCCGGTGGTCCGAGCGCTCGCCCGCGTAGGCCCGGCCGAACGGCTCGCCGCCCTCCCGGGTGCCCTCCGGCATGGTGACCGGCACGTCGAGGCCGCCGGGCGCCTTGATCGTGACCTTGCCGTCCTGCAGGTAGGCGGTGACGTCGCCGCCCCTGAGCGCGGCGCGCCACGCGTCCTTCCGGCGCAGTTCCGCGCCCGCCGCCGACATCGGGACGTTCGTCACCGGGGTGTCGTCGGCGAACACCGCGCGGTAGTCGGCGAGGACCCGGTCGAGCAGCGTGTACAGGATGCGGCCCTCGGTGAGGTTCGACTGGTGCGCGTAGTGCGGGCGCGGGTCGTTGCCGAGGACGTGCGACAGCGTGATCCGCGTGTCGGTCGGGACGATGTGGGACGTGAACCCGGTGGCCGGGTCGAGCGGCGTGATGCACGTCGTCGTGTCGGGATGGTCCTCGCACAGGCCGCTGCCGCCGTCGGCCCGGCGCGTGTAGATGTAGTTGTACTCGTCGACCTCCTCGGCCTCCGTCGCGACGTTGAAGAAGACGCTGAGCGGATGGCGCGGGACGGTCCGCACGCTTCCGAGCTCCCGCTGCCCGCTCTCGCGGGAGGCGTCGCCCGCCGTCCACTCGACGCCGGTCCCGGCCAGCGCGGGCCCGAGGTTCGGGTTGTCGTCGGGCTGCTGCGGCAGGATGCGCAGGCCCGAGTGCTCGCCGGTGACCAGTTCGGCGGTGTCGAGGGCGATGCCGCGGGCGGTCGCCCAGTCGATGTTCCTGGTGACCTCCTGCTTGATGTCGTCGGCGCCGACGTAGAGGGTCTCGCCGGTCTCCGGGTCCTTCAGGCACGTCCACGGCCGGATCCGCAGGTCCTGCCGGCAGCCGAGGAAGGCGTGGCCGAAGGTGTGGTTCACCCAGCGGAACCTGCCGCGGGCGGCGACGAAGGCGTCGGCGAGCGGGTCGCTTCCCTTCTCGCGTATCTCGTCGTCGCTGCCGTCGCCGTTGAACGCCAGGTCGAGCGCGAACCCGCGCCGCGTCTGCCACTGGTCGGCGAACGCGACGTCCTCGGGCTTCATGCGGATCTCTTCGGTGAACGTCGGGCCCTCGCAGTCCTCGTGCGGAGTGCAGTCGTCCTCGGTGCTCCACCGCGCGTCGGGCAGGAACACGTCGTCGACGTGGACGCCGAAGTAGTTGCGGCTGTAGCCGAGGTGGACGCCCTTGGTCAGCCAGGTGACGATGCCGTGGCCGATCGTCCGGGACTGCCACTGGTCGCTGTTGGCGCTGAAGGTCAGCACCATCTCGCTGCGCCCGTCGTGGGTGTAGACGCCGCCGAGCGTTCCCGTCCTGCCCTGGACGGTTCCGGTGAGGAACGTCTGGAAGGACGCCCCGGTCGCGGGATCGTCCGGGAGCGGCGTCGCCAGGAAGCCGTAGCTCTCGCCGACGTCGGCGGCGTTGTCGTCGAACCGCACGGGCCCGCGCAGGTACCGGAACGCGTCGCCGCGCCCTGCGTCGGTGACCTGGGCCGTGGTCCCGTCCAGGGTGCCCGCGTACCCGGGGGCGTTCATCCCGACCGTGGAGGACGGGTAGACGTAGGAGTCGAGCTGGCGGATCTCGAACCGCTTCTCGTAGTCGGCGAGCACCGTCATCTCGGCGGCGTTGGAGAACGGCGCCGCGTTGGGCAGCACGACCGCCTGGTACCTGGCGCGCGGCGCCCCGTCGACGGTGTCGGACAGGAACGCCTCGTCGATCACCGGCCGGCCGGAGTCGCGCAGGTCGACGGTCGTGTGGGGGACGCCCTCGGTCGTCAACCGGTCCGCGACGGCCGACACCGAGCCGCTTCCGTCGGTGACGACGAGCACCCGCAGGTCGACGCGGGGCCCGGCGGCGGAGGCCGCGGGCTGCGGGCAGAGGGTCAGGGCGGCCGCTGCCAGCGCCCCGGCGAGGACGCTGAGAGCGGGGCGGCGCGGGAGGCTCACCGGGCCTCCCGGAGCACGCGACGACGGCGACTGGATTTCAACACCGTTCACATCCCGAATAGAAAAGCAATTGAGTTCTTTCGAACCGGACGACCAGAGCATGCGGGACCACAACAGGCAAGTAAAGGCGGAAGCCGGTCCCGTCTTCGACCGGGACCGGTCCTAGGACTCCGCAGGGCCTGCGGCGATCGGTTTACTGCGGCCCGTGATCGGGCTTAGGGGACGTCCGTCCCGCCGCCGGCGGACGCGGGACGCAATTCCTGCCAGCGGGCGATGGCGTGCTCGCGGCCGGCCGCGCCGAGCCGTTTGTAGATCTGGTGCGCGTGGTTCTTCACGGTCTTCTCCGCGATGACCAGGCGGCGCGCGATCTGCCGGTTGGTCAGCCCGGCGGCGATCAGGTCGAGGATCTCGGCCTCGCGGGCCGTCAGCCCGGGATCCGGCCGGACGGGCGGGCGCCGCGTCCCGTCGTGCAGCCAGCGCACGAGGGCGGTCACCACCGGCGGGGACAGCGACGACTGCCCGCGCCCGGCCGCGACCAGCACGTCCGCGAGGTCCGCCGGCTCGAAGTGGCCGTAGGTGAGGCAGCCGTGCGCCCCCGCCGCGAGCACCCCGACGAGGACGTGCGGGTCCTGCGTCGCGGTCGCCACGACGATTCGGACGTCGGCCCCGGCCCGGGTCAGCGATCCGACGGTGCTCGGGTGCGGCGGCGAGGCGTCCAGCAGCACCACGTGGGGCGTGCGGTCGCGGACGGCGGCGGGGGCGCGGTCCAGGGAGGCGCCCCCGGCGACGACCACGTGCGGCACCGCTTCCAGCAGCGACGCGAATCCGATCCGGGAGACCGGATTGTCACTGACAATCAGCACCCGAACCGATTTCGATTCGGACTCCGGACCGGGAGTGGACATACGCCAAGAATAGACGATCCGATTGACCGGCCCATTGAACGCGGGACAGCGGCGATCCTATTCGAAAATTGCGAGAATTATTCGCCACCGGCCGCTCACCACATCGCGTCGAGCAGTTCCGCGACCGCGTCGGCGTCCGGCGTGCGCGGGTTGGGATAGGGGTCGGCGGCCACCCGCCGGGCCATCTCGGGGAGCCGTTCGCGGGGGACGCCCAGGGCGGACAGGCGGGTCGGTCCCCGGTGCGCCCGGGCCAGCGCGGCGACGACCGCGACCGGGTCCGGCCCGGCCACCCGGGCCAGCCGGGCCGAGGCGGCGGGCGCCGACGGCAGGTTGAACGCCATGACGTGCGCCAGCAGCATCGTGTGCAGTTCGGCGTGCGGTAGGCCGAACGCCCCGCCGAGGACGTGCGCGAGCTGGTGGTGCAGCCCCATCCGGGTCCGCGCCAGGCAGATCCCGGCCAGCCACGCGGCCGACTGGAGACGCGCGCGCCCTTCCGGCCCCGTCAGGTCGTCCAGCACTTCGGGCAGCGCGCCCAGGATGCCGGCCACGGCCTCGGTCGCCAGCGCGTCCGTGACCATCGTCGCGTCCGGCGCCCACAGGGCCTCGACGGCATGGGCGAGCGCGTTCATCGCGCTGGTCCGGGTCAGCCCGGACGGCATGCCCAGGGTGAGGCGGGGGTCGTAGACGACCGTCCCGGGCGCCAGCGCCGGGGCGCGGCGCGTGGTCTTCACACCGTCCTCGGTCTCCCCCAGCACGGGCGTCATCTCCGAGCCCGCGTACGTGGTCGGCACCGCGACCTGCGGCATCCCCGTCCGCGCCGACACCGCCTTGGCCAGGCCGATCGCGGAGCCGCCGCCGACCGCGACCACGCAGTCCGCGCCCGCGGCCGCCTCCAGGGCGCGCGCCGTCACGGCGACCGGGGTGTGCGGGGCCGGCTCGTCGAAGCGCGCCGCGAGCCCGGCCCCGAGCGCCCCGGCGATCCGGTCGGCGGGCCCGGCGGCGGACGGCGCCGCGACCAGCAGCACCCTTCCCGCCCCGATCCGCGCGACCTCGTCCGCGACGAGATCGCTCGCGCCCGGCCCGATCAGGACGCGGGACGGCAGCGTCTCGTGGACGACGACCTCGTCCGCACTGCTCATGACGACCGGCCCGGCAAAAAGATCATGCTCACTCTCCTGTACGGCGCTACGGGCTTCTCTACCGCGTGACCTCTCTCTTACTCAGCGCCACAGCCCTCGCATACGACACACGCCTCCGCGGCGCCGCCCGGAGCGGCTCCGCTCAGCCCGCGTCCTCGGCGATCCCGCGGAGCAGCTCGACGAGGCGGTCCCGCTGGTCTCCGCCGAGCCGGCCGAAGAGCCGCTCGCCCACGTCGGCGGCGGCGCGCCGCCCGCGCTCCAGCGTCCGCGTCCCGTCCGGGGTCAGGCTGATGGAGTGGGCCCGGCGGTCCTGCGGGGCGCGCTCGCGCCGGACCAGGCCGCCGGCCTCCAGCTCGTCGACGATGCGCACCATCGTGGACTTGTCGATGCCGGTGAGGTCGATGAGGCGCCGCTGGCTGGACGGCCCGTACATCTCCAGGGCGAGCAGCATGCAGAACCCCCGCACGTCGACGCCGAGGGGGCGCAGTTCCTCGTTCATGCTCGCCCGGCTCCGGTTGTGCGCGGAGGCCAGCAGCATGCCGAGCCCCACGTGCCGGACGGCCGGGTCGCCGTCCTCGGACAGGATGCGTTCGAGCAGGTCGTCGAGCATGGCTCCAGTTTAGGGCCTTCTGATATAGTCTCAGATGAGACTTTCTTATGAGAGAGAGTTGGGTGGGCGGCCCATCGAACGAGCGAGGGAGACGCGCATGCCCGAGACGACCCGCCGCCGCGCCCTGCAGGTGACCGGCCTTGCGATGGCCGCGGCCGCCGTTCCGGCAGGTGAGGCGGTCGCCGCCACCCCCGGCCGGTCGCGCGGCAGGATCGACACCCACCACCACGCCGTCCCGCCCAGGATGCGGGAGTGGGCGATCGAGCAGGGGCTTCTCCCGCCGACCGGCGGACCGTCCTGGGCCCAGTGGACGCTGCCGAGCACCCTGCGGACGATGGACGCCAACGGCATCGCCGCCGGGGTGGCGTCCGCGCCGGTGCCCGCCGAGGCGTTCACGGACCGGAAGCTCGCCGTCTCTGGCGTCCGGGTGTGCAACGAGTCGCTGGCCGAGCTGGTGCGCGAGCACCCCACGCGGTTCGGCTTCTTCGCCAACGCCGCGATGCTCCACCCCGACCTGGCCGTGCGCCAGATCGCCCACGCCCTCGACGGCCTCGGCGCGGACGGGGTGCTCCTCAACACCTCGGCCGCCGGGCACTACCTCGGGGAGCCGATGTTCGAGCCGTTGTGGGCCGAGCTCGACCGGCGCCGCGCGGTCGCGTTCGTCCACCCGGTCGCCCCCCAGGGCCTGCCCGAGGCGCCGGGCGTCGGCGACTGGCTCGCCGACTACCTGCTCGACACCACCCGCACCGCGCTCAGCCTGATCGCCGCCGGGACCCTCGTCCGGTACCCGCGGGTGTCGGTCATCCTGTCCCACGGCGGCGGGTTCCTGCCGTACATGGCGGGCCGGGCCGAGCGCTCGGCCCGGGAGGACGGCGGCCCGCTCCCGGCGCGGATGCGCCCGGCGCTCCGCCGCTTCCACTACGACACGGCCCTGCCGGTCTCCCCCTACGCCACGCCGTCCCTGATCGCGGCCGTCGGCGCCGACCGCGTCCTGTTCGGCACCGACTGGCCCGCCAACTCCGCCCGCGAGGTCGCGCTGAACACCCGGGACCTCGACCGCGACCCGGTGCTGGACGACCGCGCCCACCGCGCCGTCGACCGGGCGAACGCCCTCCGCCTGCTCCCCCGGCTGGCCGGACGCCTCAGGTGATGCGGACGGGGAGGGTGCGGGGGCCGCGGACCTGGCCGGCGGCCCAGGTGACCGCCGCCGGGTCGGCCAGGGTGAAGGACGGCACGCGCTCCAGCCAGACTTCGAGGGCCGTGCGCAGCTCCATGCGGGCCAGGTGCGAGCCGACGCAGCGGTGGATGCCGAGGCCGAAGGCGGCGTGCCGGTTGACCTCGCGGTCGATGACGATCTCGTCCGCCCGGTCGAACTGGGCCGGGTCCCGGTTGGCGGCGGGGAACGACAGCAGGATCCAGTCGTCGGCCTTCATCTCGACGCCGCGCCAGGTCATGTCCTCCCGCACCAGCCTCGCCATCGTCACGGGCGCGAAGGCGCGCAGGAACTCCTCCACCGCGGTCGGCACGAGCGACGGGTCGGCGGCGAGGCGCTCGCGGTCCGCGGGCGTCCTCGCCAGGTGCCACAGCGAGGCGCCGATCGCGCTCCAGGTGGTGTCGATCCCCGCGATGAGCAGCAGCGCCACCGTCCCCGAGACGTGGGACGGTTCGAGCCTGCGCCCGTACAGCTCGGCCTCGACGAGATAGGTGGTGAGGTCGTCCCGGGGGTTCGCGACGTGGTCGCGGATCTGCTCCAGCAGGTAGTCGAACAGCTTGTCCATGCGGGCGATGCGCTCGTCCGGAGGGAGGTTGACTCCTTCGAGGGTGTTCTCGACGAACTCCCGGAACCGGGGCCCGTCCTCGGGCGGGAAGCCGAGCATGTCGGCGATGACCCGGATCGGAATGTGCTGGGCGTACTCGTGGGCGGCGTCCACGACGTCGCGGCCCTCGAAGGAGTCGATGAGCTCGTGGCAGTACGCCCTGGTCGCGGGCTCCAGCCGCGCCACCGCGGACTTCTTGAACGCGGGGAGCAGCAGCCTGCGCGCGTCGTGGTGGAACGGGGGGTCGGAGGAGATCGGCGGCGTGACGCCGATCGGCGCCACCTCGCGCGGCGGCCGGAAGTTGCTCATGACGACCGAGCGGGAGGTGAAGCGCTCGGTGTCGTAGGCGATCGCCGCGACGTCCTCGTAGCGGGTCGGCAGCCAGCCGCCGCCGAACCGCTCGGTCCGCGCGACCGGGCAGCGCCGCCGCAGGTCGTCCTGGATCGGGTACGGGTCGGCGGCCCATTCCGGTTCCAGGTGGGAGAAGTCGGTCGCCCAGTCGGAGACCGGGCCCGTGACGACCTCGTTGCGGGTGCCGAGCGGACGGCCCTCCCGCTCCTCCCTGAAGTCCTTGTCGAAGCGGTCGTCCGCGGTCATCTCACTCCTCCCCGAGGACGTCGACGGCCCGCTCGGGGCAGTTCGCGACCGCCAGGCGGGCCTCCTGCTCCCCGCCCTCGGGGACGGCGCCGTCGCCGAGGACCGTGCCGTAGCCCTCGTCGTCCTCGCCGAACAGGCCGGGGGCCAGGTCGTAGCACCGGCCATGGCCCTGGCAGCGCTCCGGGTCGATCCGCACCTTCATCGTGTTCCTCCCGTGTGGGACGGCGGCCGGGACGGGCGGCGCGAGCGCGGCCACGATCCGCGCGAGCAGCGAGGCCCACTCCTCGTCACCGACGGCGTGCATGTCCGGCGGGATGAGCGCGCTCCCCATCCCGAGCACCAGGCAGAGGTGGGCGAGGGCGTTCGGCGACAGCGCCGGGTCCATCTCCTCGCCCGCCTGGGCGATGCGCATGAGGCCGGCGAGCCAGTCGGCGCGCTCGCCGACGTAGTCGCGCAGGGGACGGGCGACCTCCCCGTCCCGGCGGGCCGCGACGAGGGCCTCCACGACGAGGTGGGCGCGGGCGTCCCGGCGCTTCGGAAGCCACCGCCCGATGGCGAGCAGCAGCTCGACGACCGGGCGGTCGGGCTCCGCGTCGAACAGGTCGGCCAGCAGCCGCCGCCCGTGCGCGCGCAGCGCCGCCACCAGCAGCTCGGCCTTCGAGTCGAAGTGCGCGTACAGGGCGCCGTTGCTGACGCCGGCGGCGCGCGCGATGTCGGCGACGCGCGTCCCGTCGTAGCCGCGCCGCGCGAACTCGTCGGCGGCGGCGCGCAGCAGCCGCTCCCGCGTCTCCGCGCGCGTGACGCCCGCGATCCGCCCCATATCGAAATTAAACGAGCGTTCATTTCGGGGGTCAAGGGCCTTGGCGAACCAGGGCGTTCCGGACACATTCCCTTGACTCCGGTCCGGTGGCTGCGAAACTCGTCGCGCGGAATGACCGCCCGGTGGCGTCGGCGAGCCCGCGCGGCGCCGAGAAGCCGGGCGTGAGCACCTACGGCGCGCCGGTGGGCGCCGTCCGAACGCGTCACCGCACGGCGGCCGAGTGCGAGTCCGCGTGCTCCCTCCTGCCCGCGGTGAGGAACCCGGCGAGCGCGGCGAGCGCGGCGACGGCCTCCCCGGCAAAGCTGATCGTCTTGTCGGCGTACCACTGCGGGTCGTACATCCGCGGGATCGGGCCGAGCTGCCCGAAGTCGACGAAGTAGTACAGCAGCACGGCCCCGGCCGCGCTCGCCGCGACGACGAACGCGATCGCGTACGTCCACCTCCGGGCCCAGGCGAGCACGAGCAGGGCCGCGACCGCCGCCGCGATCGCCTGGCCGTAGAACAGGTCGTCTCCCGGGATGACGTCGCTCGGAGTGTTGGGCCCGGGGGCCATGTCGGGCGCGAAGCGCCAGTGCACGACGGCGTCGGCCGCGAGTCCGGCGGCCACGAGTACACGAAGAAGGATGCCCATGCCCTTTGCACGGGGATGCCGGGCCGGCGGATCAACCCGGGGGAACATTTCGCCGTGGCCGGGCCCGGCCACGGCGGGCCGTCCGCCCGGCACGTCTACTCGGGGAAGCTCCCGGCGCGGCGGGCCCTGACCCGCCGCCAGCTCCAGAACAGGAGCCCGAAGAGGATGAAGCCGGACAGGATGAGCCCCGAGCCCGTGCTCCATCCGCTGAGCGGCAGCTCCTCCACGAGCCCCCAGGCCACGCCCGCGCCGAACAGCGCGAGGCCGGTGAGGACGGAGCCGGTCAGGCGCCACCAGGACGTCACGCTCTCCTCGGCGGCCTGGATCGCCCGCTCCCGGACGGGCTCGACGTAGCGGTTCACCGCGGGGAACTCCCGGGAGAGGATGAGCAGGCCCGCCAGCACCAGCAGCAGCCCGGGGCCGGGCAGCACGAGCAGCGCGACACCGGCCAGCAGCACGGCGCCGCCGGCGATGATCACCAACCCCTGCCGGGTGGACCTCCCGTATCCCATGCCCCTCCTCGTCCCCGCGCCCACCGGGCCCGTTCCCGGTCCCTGCCCCGCCCGCGGCATCCGGTAACGGCCGCCGCGTCGGGTACCCGCCGGTCTACCCGCCTCAGCGGATCTTGCGCGCGGCGCGCCCGTCGGAATCCGCGGGTTCGCCCCTGCGGCGCCCGCCCGTGACGCCCCGGCCGCGCGCTGTGACTCCGAGGGTTCTGTCGTGATTCGTTAGGTATGCTCCACGAGCCCCTCCCAGGATCAGAGATCTTTCATGACACAGACACCCGAGGCGTCCGTCGTGGCGGTTCCAGACTCCGCCGAGGCGGCGGTCCCCGGCTCCGCGCCGGCGGCCGCGTCCCCCGCCGAGCGCCCGCAGGACAAGCCGCGGACACCGGGCGGCCCGGCTCCCCGAGGACGCGACCCGCACCTGGACAACGCCAAGTACCTGGCGATCCTGCTCGTCGCGGGCGGGCACGCGCTGTCGGGCCTGCGGGACGTCCCGGTGGCCGCGGCGCTCTGGAACTTCATCTACCTGTTCCACATGCCGCTGTTCCTCATGATCAGCGGATACCTGTCCAAGCGGTTCACCCTCACCGACGACAAGGCCGTGCGCCTGGTCGGCTCGACCATCGCGCCGTACCTGATCTTCCAGTGCGCCTACAGCCTGTTCGCCTGGGGCGTCGACGGGCGGCGGTTCCAGTTCGACGCGCTGGACCCCTACTACCTGACCTGGTTCCTGCTGGCGCTGTTCGTCTGGCGGCTGCTCACCCCGGTGTGGCGGCGGCTCAGGTTCCCGCTCGCCACGGCCGTGCTCGTCGCCCTCCTCACCTACATGGCCGACATCGGGAACACGCTCGACCTGTACCGGATCCTCGGGCTGGCGCCGTTCTACGTCCTCGGGCTGACGCTGTCGCCGGAGGTGATCCAGATCGTCCGGCGCCCATGGGCGCGGATCACGGGCGCCGCGCTCCTGGCGGCCGCGCTCGCGGGCGCGTACCTGACCCAGGACCGCATGAACGCGCGCTGGCTGAACTGGGACACCTCCAACGGCGATCTCGGCGTGGACGAGCTCACCGGCACCGTGATGCGCGCCGGGCTGATGCTCACCGGGACGGTGCTGATCCTGGCCTTCCTGGCGGTCACCCCGTCCCGCCGCACCTGGTACAGCGACCTCGGCTCCGCCACCATCTACGGCTACCTGCTGCACGGCTTCGTGATGCGGCTGTTCACGTTCGAGGGCTGGCACAAGCTCGCCTGGTTCGACACGATCCCCGGCGTGCTGTCGGCCCTGCTCGCCGGCTTCGTCATCGTCACGGTGCTGAGCACCTCCCCGGTGCGCCGGGTGACCCGCTGGGCCGTGGAGCCCGACATGAGGCCCCTCTTCGGCAAGTGAGACCGGTCCGGGTGCGCGGGCGCCCCGGGCCGCAATGATCATGGCCAGGGACGCCGCAGGCCCCGTCACGCAAGGGTTACAGGAAGCTGGAAGGTCGATGAATTCGCCTCAAAGTTCTACAGACCGGGTACAGTGAGGCGGCAGTTCCCCCCCTGTGCGGATCACCAGCCCTGCGAAAGCCGCGCCGCCCGCACCCCCAGATCCCACGGGTGACTGCATCACGTTCGGTTTTCGGCCGCCGTTCCGGCTGCCATGAAGGAGAAGGACGGTCGCATTGGTCATGGCGCCGCAGGGTGAGCATCGCGTCGTAGCCGTCATCCTGGCGGGTGGCAGCGGACAGCGGATGGGTCTCAGCACTCCCAAGCAGCTCCTCAAGATCGCCGGGAAGACGATCCTCGAACACACGCTGGGCGTGTTCGAGGAGGCCCCCGACGTCGACGAGATCATCGTCCTGATGAACCCCGGATTCCTCCAGGACGCCGCGGACTGCGTGCGGAAGGCCGGCTGCACCAAGGTCAAGGCCGTGCTTCCGGGCGGCACGTCCCGGAACGCCACCACGCAGCTCGCCCTGGACGCCCTCGCCGACCACCCGGCCGAGACGACCAGCGTGCTGTTCCACGACGCGGTGCGCCCGCTGCTGTCGCAGCGCATCATCCGCGACTGCGTGGCCGCGCTGCGCGAGCACCGGGCGGTGGACGTCGCCATCCCGTCCGCCGACACGATCATCCAGGTCGACCAGGACGTCATCGTGGACGTCCCGCGCCGGGCGAACCTGCGCCGCGGGCAGACCCCGCAGGGCTTCCGCCTCGCCACCATCCGCGACGCCTACGAGAAGGCGTGGCAGGACGAGGACTTCGAGGCGACCGACGACTGCACCGTGGTGCTGCGCTACCTGCCCGGCACCCCGATCTACGTCGTTCCCGGCGACGAGCACAACATGAAGGTCACCGAGCCGGTCGACATGTTCGTCGCGGACAAGCTGTTCCAGCTCGCCTCCTCCGACGCCCCCGACCTGACCGAGGACGAGTACGCCGAGGCGCTCGGCGGCAAGACGATGGTCGTGTTCGGCGCCAGCCAGGGCATCGGCGCCGCCATCGCGGAGCTGGCCCAGCGGTTCGGCGCCCGCGTCTTCGGCTACAGCCGCGGCGCCACCCGCACCCACGTCGAGCGGCCCGACGACGTCGCCGGCGCGCTCGCGCAGGCCTACTCGGCGACCGGCCGCGTCGACTTCGTCGTCAACACGGCGGGCATCCTGCGGATCGGCCGGCTCGACGCGATCGACCCCGACGCGATCGAGGAGGCGCTGCGCGTCAACTACCTCGCGCCGATCCACATCGCGCGGGCGTCGTTCCCCTACCTGGCCAAGACCGGCGGGCAGCTGCTGCTCTACACGTCCAGCTCCTACACCCGCGGGCGGGCCGACTACAGCCTGTACTCCTCCGCCAAGGCCGCCACGGTGAACCTCACCCAGGCGCTGGCGGACGAGTGGTCCGGCGACAAGGTGCGGATCAACTGCATCAACCCCGAGCGGACCAGCACCCCCATGCGGACCGCGGCGTTCGGCCAGGAGCCCCCGCACACCCTGCTGAGCGCCGACCAGGTGGCCCGCACCTCCCTCAACGTCCTGCTCTCCGGCCTCACCGGGCAGGTCATCGACGTGCGCCGTGAAGACCCCCTCAGCGGCGGCCGCTCCGGCTGACCGCCGCACCCCCGCACGCGCCCGCTCGGCCCGGCGGGCGCGGTCCCCCCTTCCCCTCTCCCCAACTGCGCCACCCCTCAGGCGCTGACCAGACGGAGGTGTGCCGTGCGGCGTCTCGTCTCCCGGTACTCGACTCTCACGCGGTACTCATCGGTGCTGTGGCTGCCCGTCACGCTCGGGCTGCTGATCGGGGCCGCCGCGGCCGGGTCGCCCTGGGCGTTCCTCGGCGCCGCCGTGCTCTGCTACGCGGCCGAGTACGTCGTCGGGCGGACGCTGCCGGACGCGGCCAGGCCGCTGCGCTGGGGCCAGATGAGCCCGGGCGCGCGGGTGCTGGCCCGGCAGGCGGCCCTGGTGCTGCTGCTGGTCCAGTCGGGCGACGCCGGCAGGCCGACCATCGTCCTGGCGGCCGTCGGCCTCCTGCTGGTCGACTGGCTCCGGGCCGCGACCCTCGCCGGCGCGGTCGCCTCGCGCCGCGTCAACCGGCTGCCCTTCGCCACCCGCAACCTCGGCGAGGGCGAGCCGGCTCTGCCCGCCCCCATCGCCCCCCGGCAGGCCCGGCTCACCCTCCTCCTGGAGAGCCAGGCCGACCTCCTGCCGCTGCTGTTCGGAACCGTCGGGCTCCTGGTCGGCCTCCCGGTCCTCGTGGCCGGCGGGCTCCTCGGCACCGCGGCGATCGCCGTCGCCGTCGCGGCCGCGCAACTGCCGCGGCTGCGCCGGATGCGCGCCCTCCTCAACGCCGAGCGGACGGGCCGCGACGTGCAGCGCCGCGTGGCCCGGTACAAGCCCGAGGTCGTCCTGTACTTCACCGGCCCGCCCACGACCGTCTACCAGGCCAACATGTGGCTGCAGGCGCTGGAGCGGCTGGACCGCAAGGCGATGGTCCTCGTGCGCTCCCCCGAGGTCGTCGGCGCGCTCGCGCCCACCCCGCTCCCCGTCGTGTGCATCACGCGGGCCGAGGACATGATGAACTTCGACCTCGGCACCGTGAAGGTCGCGCTCTACCCGGGCAACACCGGCAAGAACCTCCACCTGCTCCGCGAGGAGCACATCAAGCACGTGTTCGTCGGGCACGGCGACAGCGACAAGGGCCCGAGCTCCAACCCGGTCAGCAAGGTCTTCGACGAGGTGTGGGTGGCCGGCCCGGCGGGCCGCGACCGGTACCACAACTCCGACGCCGGGGTGCGCGACGAGGCCATCGTCGAGGTTGGCCGCCCGCAGCTCGGTGAGATCACCACCGAGCCGTCCGGCGGGCCCGTCCCCACCGTCCTGTACGCGCCCACCTGGGAGGGCTGGGACAACGAGCACGGCTACAGCTCCCTGCTCGGCATGGGCGAGAGGATCGTCCGGACGCTGCTGGAGCAGGGTCCGCGGCTGCGCGTCATCTACCGGCCGCACCCCTACACCGGCCGGCGGCTGCCGGAGGCCGCCGCCGTGCACGCCCGGCTCATCAAGATGATCGAGCAGGCGAACCGGGGCGGCGCGGGCGGCCACCAGGTCGTGACCGGCGCGGACGCCTCCCTCTACGAGTGCTTCAACCGGTCGGACATGCTGATCACCGACATCTCCAGCGTGATCTCCGACTACATCCCGAGCCTGAAGCCCTACGTCGTCACCAACCCCGACGGGATGGACGAGAACCTCTTCCGGACCGAGTTCCCGTCCGCGTCGGCGGCCTACCTGCTGAGCCCCGGCTGCGCCGAGCTGGCCGACATCCTCGCCGTCGCGGCGACGCCCGGCCAGGACCCGCTGGCCGCGGAGCGGCGCACGCTCCGCGACTACCTCCTCGGCCCCGAGCACCCGGACGCCATGACGCGGTTCGCCGCCGCCGTCGACGCGCTCGCGCAGGCCGGCCCCCGGTCGACGATGTACGCGATTTCCGGCCGAGCGGTCTCGGCGGCCACCGAGCACGCTTAAAGTGGCCCTCACAGCCACTTCCCCGAGTGTAGAGGGGCCATGACGCACCCCCTGGTCAGCGTGATCGTCCCGGTGTACCAGTGCCGGGACACGGTGGGCGGGGCACTGGAGTCGGTCTTCGCCCAGTCCCTGCCCGCCGAGCAAGTCGAGGTCATCGCCGTCGACGACGGCTCGACCGACGGCGGCGGCGAGCTGCTGGACGAGCTCGCCCGCGCCCACGACCGGCTGACGGTCGTCCACCAGCCGAACTCCGGCGGCGCGGGCGCGCCGCGCAACCGCGGCCTGGAGCTGGCGTCCGGGACGTTCGTGTTCTTCCTGGACGCCGACGACCGGCTGGGCCCGGAGGCGCTGGAGCGCATGACGGCGATGGCCGAGCGCAACGGCACCGACATCGTCCTCGGCAAGCAGGTCGGGACGGGCGGCCGCAAGTCGCCCAAGGTGTTCGACCGCTCCATCGAGCGCACCCACGTGCTCGACCCCGACTGCGACCTGTTCGGTCGGATGTCGATGGCCGCGCTCCAGCTCTTCCGGCGGTCGCTGGTCGAACGCGCGGGCCTGCGCTTCACCGAGGGCCTGGTGGCCCACGAGGACCAGCTCTTCACCGCGGGCGCCTACCTGAACGCCGACGGCGTCTCCGTTCTCGCCGACTACGACTGCTACTACTGGGCCGCCCGCGAGGACGGCTCCAGCGCGACGCAGGGAGCGGGCGCCCCGCCCGCCGACCTGTACGCGGTCATCGCCCAGGCGATGCGGCAGGTCGCCGAGCACACCGAGCCGGGCGAGACGCGGGAGCGGCTGAACCGGCGTTACCTGCGGCTGGAGGTCTTCGGCCGCCTCGACCGCCTGTACCTGGACTCCTCGCCCGACGACCAGAAGGTCACCCTCGCGGGCTGCCGCGAGCTGCTGGAGGAGTGGTACACCCCCGCGCAGCGGGAGCTGGCCCACCCCCTCCACCGGGTGATCGGGCACTGCGTCCTGCACGGCCTCGACGACGAGCTGGGGGAGGTCCTGCGGTTCCGCCGCGGCGGGACGCGGCCCCGCCTCCATCTGGAGGACGGGCGCGCCTACCTGAAGTACCCGTTCTTCCGCGACACCGCCGTCCGCATCCCCGACGAATGCTTCGCGACGCCCGCGCCCCTGGTGGTCCTGCCCGCCCTGACACGGCTGGCCTGGGAGGACGACGCGCTGCTGGTCGGCGGCACGGTGGTCGTCCGCGACGTGGACGAGGGGACCCCGGCCGTCCGGCTGCTGCTGGAGGACGCCGACGGCGACCGCCGCCCGGTGGAGTGCGAGACCGTTTCGGCCGCGCCCGCGGACCAAGGCGTCGAGGCGTCGTTCACCGCCGCCGTCGGCCCGGAGGCGGCCTCCCTCCCCGCCGGCCTCTGGACCCTGCACATCGAGGTCTCGCTCAGCGGGCACGTGCGGACGGTGCCGCTGGTCAAGCCGCGCGACCTGCCTCTCCCGCGAGCGGCCCTGGCGGGGGCCCGGCTCCTGCGCCCGGCGCAGGCGCGCCGCGGGGAGCCGCTCGCGCTGGAGGCCGGCGCCGCCCTCACGTCCGCCGACTTCGCCGACGTGGAGGTCGTCTGGGGGCCGGGGCGGCGGGTCCGGGTGCTGGCCGACGCGCCGCCCGTCCTCGGCGACGGCCCCGCGATGAGCGTGGTGCTGCACCACGCCGACGGCGAGACGACGATCCGCGCGGCGCTGGAGGCCGCGCCGGACGACCCGTCCCGCCTGCGCGCCGACCTCTCCCTCGCGGGCGCGCGCCCCGGCCGCTGGCGGGCCCGGTTCGCGGTCGACGGCGTCGGCGACCCCGTCGCGGTGCGCCTGGCGGCCGAGGGCGGCGGCGTCCTCGGGCCGGTGACCGCGTCGCTGGCGCCCCCGCGCCGCGTGCACGTCAGAATGGACCGCAGGGCCGCGACCGTGCACGTCACCGCGCCGCTGGCGTCGCTGGCGAGGCGCACCCGGCGGCTGCTCCCCGGCGGGGGCGCGAAGCCGGAGTGATCCGAGTCCACCCGCCGAACATCCGCATGGAAGGCACCGAATGAGTCACCGCATCCTGCCGAGCGCCCAGGTCGACCCCGGCGCGGAACTCGGCGACGGCACCACCGTGTGGGACCTCGCCCAGATCCGCGAGGGCGCCCGGCTCGGCGAGGGCTGCATCGTGGGCCGCGGCGCCTACGTCGGCGCGGGCGTGCGGATCGGCGACAACGTCAAGCTGCAGAACCACGCGCTCGTCTACGAGCCCGCCGTGCTGGAGGACGGCGTGTTCGTCGGTCCCGCCGTCGTGCTCACCAACGACCGCGAGCCCCGCTCGGTGGCCCCCGACGGCAAGCTGAAGCGCGGCGACGACTGGGAGGCGGTCGGCGTCCACGTCGCCGAGGGCGCCTCGCTCGGCGCCCGCAGCGTGTGCGTCGCGCCGGTCCGCGTCGGCCGCTGGGCGATGGTCGCCGCGGGCGCGGTGGTCACCCGCGACGTCCCCGACTTCGCGCTGGTCGCGGGCGTGCCCGCCCGCCGGATCGGCTGGGTCGGCAGGGCGGGCGCCCGGCTGGCCGAGCGTTCCGACGGGACGTGGGAGTGCCCGCGCACCGGTGAGATCTACGTCGAGGCGCCCGCCGGCGACGGCTCGGACACGACGGTCCTGACCGAGAAGCGCTGAGCCCGGAGGGGCGGCGGGCGGTCAGGCCTTGGCGTCGAGGTCGCGCACCTGCCGCGTCGTCACGACGAGGTCGGGGTGCAGGCGGGCCAGCCTGCGGCCGAGCGGCACCGACGTCCGGTCCATCACGATGACGCGGACGAGGCCGCCCGTGTCGATCTCCCGCAGGACGCGCCGCCGCGCGATGCGGGCCAGCACGTGCGGCCGGACATGCCGGTAGAACGGCACGAAGAGCCGCCGGTGGACGGCGCGGGAGGCGCGGCTGCGGGCGCGGTCCAGGCGCGCGCCGGCACGGCCCGCCCGCGCCACCGGCCGGAGGGCGATCCGCGGCATCCGGATCACGACCGTGTGCTCCAGCCAGGGCAGGGGGTGCCGGGCCTCCGCCTTGTCGAGGCGGTGCAGGCGCACCCGCTCGTCCAGGTTCGCCCACCCGTCCGGCTCGGCGGTCACCACGTCGACCCGCGCGCCCTCCTCCGCGAAGTAACCGGCCAGCCCGATGACCCTCTTGTGCTGGCGCTTGGGCGGCACGTTCGGGGCGGGGTCCATGGTCAGCCTGGGATCCATGGCCAGGACCAGCACCTTCGGGGGCTGCGCGCCGTGCACGTCACCGTCTCCCAACCTGGTCACCCGCTCACGCCGCGCCTGCGGGCGGCCAGCTCGGTGAGCCGCCCCACGAGCGGCTCCAGCGTCACGTTCCGTTCGAAGCGGTCGGCGTAGGCGCGGGCCTCGGCCGCCTGCCGCTCGTCCAGTCCGGCGGCCGCCTTCGCCGCCGCCACCATCGAGGCGGCGATGTCGGCCGGGGCGAGCCCGCCCGGGTTGAACCACAGCGGGTACCCGCGCAGCAGTTCCTCGGCCGCCGACCCGGGCGTGTGGACCGACACGATGGGACGTCCGGCCGCCATGTACTCGAAGATCTTCCCGGAGGTGACGTAGCGTCCGCCCCCGTTGAGGAAGACCAGCACGTCGGAGTCCTGGTAGACGTCGGCGAGCGCCGTCTTGGACACCGGGCCACGGTGGTAGACGCCGGGGGCCAGCAGCTCCTCGCCGTCCTCTCCGCCGCCGGCGGCGGCGGCCTCCGCCTGCTCGACCACCGCCGCCCCGCCCCCGACCTCCTGGGCGCTGACGGCCGCCGCCGCCGCCTCGGCCGCGGCGGCGAAGCGCTTGCGGAGCTTGTTGTCGGTGCCCTGGAAGAACCCGAAGTAGCCGTAGAAGTTGAGCGTGGCGGCCCGCATGTCCGAATGCGCCCGGGCGCGGGAGAACCCCTCGATCAGCTCCTCGATGGGCTGCTTGTCGGTGACCGTGCCGATGAAGGAGAAGCGGGGCGCGTGCCCGCCCGTCGTCGCGCGGGCTGCCGGGGGCGGCGCGGCGCTCTGCGGGAGCGTGTCCGCGTCCCACCCGTTCAGGACGGTCATCATGCGGTCCGCCGCGCGCGGGTAGCGCTCGGCGTGCCAGGCCCGCTGGGCGTCGTTGACGTACAGCGAGTTCGCCGCGGACCGCAGCACCCGGCGCTCCCAGCGCCAGGCGGGATGCCCGTCCTCAAACATCGGCTCCTCGCTGAACTGGTCGAGGGTCCAGGAGTCGCGGTAGTCGATGATGTAGGGGGTGCGGGTCAGCTTGTGGAACAGCCACGCCGCGGCGAAGGAGGAGTACGGGTTCCCCGTCGCGAGGACCGCGTCGAACCTGCGCCGCGCGTGCATCCGCAGCGCGCGGCGGACGGAGTCGCGCCCCCAGGACGCGTAGTGCTCCGGGAAGACGTGCTTCTGCCCCCACGTGTACAGCGACTGGGCCAGCTGGGGGAACGCCCCCCGGAACCGGCTGTACTCGCGCAGGTCCGTCTGCCAGACGAACCGGTTCAGGTCGGGGCGCACCAGCGTGACCCGCGGGTCGACGGTCTCCATCAGCTTGTCGTCGACCGTGCCGATCGTGTCGTACAGGAACGGGAGCGGCGCGGCGAAGACCGTGACGTCCCAGCCCAGCTCGGTCAGCCGGTTGGCGGTCGCCCGCGGCCGGTACACGCCGCTCGCGCGGGACGGCGGGAAGTAGAAGGCGAGGTAGAGAAGGCGTGGGCGGCGTTCGGACATGGAGTCATCCTCTGGCGTAGCCTGCCGGGGATCTTTCATGAGCGACGGAGTAGGACAGCGCCGCCCCGGCGCCCGTGATCGTGTCCGCGAGCTCGGACACGGTCACCAGCGAGTGCGGGTCGGCGATGACGACGAGGTCGATGGAGCGGCCGCGCAGCAGTTCGCGCTCGACCGCCCGGCGGCGCACCGCCGCCGCGTCGCGCCGGTAGACGCGGGCCAGCCGCCGGTCGACGGGCCCCGCGAGGCGCCTGCGGTAGGCGGAGTCGATCCGCTTCCCGAGCCCGCGCAGCGGGCCGGGGAAGCACACGCGCAGCAGCAGTGCCGGAATCCGGTACAGCGGGATCCGCACCGCGGCGGGACGGTAGCGCCGTTCGAGCGCGGACAGCTCGACGGCGTCGACGCCGTCCGGGAGCGGGTCCTTCGCCCACGTCGAGGCCTTGCGCACCAGCACGGCGGCGCTGCCGCCGTCCGCGAGGACCTGCGCCGCCTCCCGGACGACCGCGGGCCTGCGGGAGGCGCCGAGCGCCACGAACAGCACGTTCACGCTTCTTCTCCCCCGTCCGCGGTCCCCTTGTTCGCGGTCCCCTTGTTCGCGGTCCCCTTGTTCGCGGGGGCCTCCGGGAACCAGTGCCGGTAGTGCGCCTCGGCCACCGTGCGGTAGCCGAAGCGCCCGTCGAGGATCTCGCGGGCCTTCGCCAGGTCGAGGCCGTCCGGGAAGCGGTCGCGCAGCCGGCGGTACCCGTCGACGATCGAGCTCGCGTTCTCCTCGACGTCGATCATCTCCCCCGCAGCGGTCTCTATGCCGGCCAGGGTCCGCTCGGGTCCGCCGCAGCGGGTGACGAGCACCGGCAGGCCGGCCGCCACCGCCTCGATGATCGTCACACCGAAGGTCTCCCAGCGGGCGGGGTGGACGAGCAGGTCGTGCTCGCGCATGAGCCGCGCCGCCTCGTCGGGGGCGACCGCGCCGAGGAACGACACCGCGTGCCCGACGCCCAGCTCGGCGGCCCGCTCCTCCAGCCGCCGGGCCAGCACGCCCGGCCCGGCCATGGTCAGCGTGAGCCCGGGGTCCTCGGCGAGGCACTCGGCGAACGCCTCCAGCAGCCAGCCCACGCCCTTGCGCTCGACCAGCGTGCCGACGTAAAGCCAGCGCCGCAGCTCGGTGACGGGACGCTCGCGCGGCGCCCCGAACGAGATCGGGTTGGAGATCATCTCGATCTTGTGGGCGAGCGCCGGGAACGCCTCGGCGAGCGTGTCCCGCAGCACGTCGGTGACCACGAGGAAGCCGGTGCAGCGCTCCAGCACCTGCTCGTACATCTCCCGCGAGTCGGGCTGCTCCAGGACCTTGTCCAGGAAGGACGCGTGCTCGGTGACGAACACCCGCGCGCCGGGGCGGGCGTTCTCCAGCGCCGTCCAGCCGCCGCGCAGCCCCACGTGCGCGTGGACGACGGGCGCAGGGATCGGCTCGCCGCCGAGCGCCTCGCGCAGCCACCGGGCGTGCTGCACGGCGAGCTCGGCGAAGGTGTAGTCCGGCACCGTCGGCACCGGGACGCGCACCAGCCGGGAGCCCGCGGCGTCGGGCACGGGGTGCAGCGCGACCGGCAGGAGGCGCCGGTGCGCCTCGCGCGCCGCCTCGACCTCCTCCGCCGGCCGCCTCATCAGCCACGCCTCGGTGTGGTAGACGGTGAACTCGCCGCAGCCCGGTCCGGTCGCCTCGACCATCGACCGGACGAAGGAGCCCGCCCACTCCTGCATCGGGTTCGGATACCAGGGCGTGACGACGGCCACGTCCCCGCCGGCGCCCCTGTCCGCCGCCATCGTCAGTCCTGGGCGCCGATGAGCTGCTCGCCGGGCCCCGCCGGGGGCGCGCCCGGGGCGGGCCTCGCGGCGGTGGGGAGCAGCTTGGCGTAGACGCCGTCCAGGATCTCGGCCTGCGCCTCCCACGTCCACTCGTGGAGCAGCTCGGGCCGGTCGTCGTAGACGGCGCGGTACCGCCCCGGGTCGCCGAGGACCGCCTCGACGGCCCGCACGTAGTCGTCGACGTCCTCGGCGTGGAAGACCTCGCCCTGCCCGGTGGCCTTCACCATGTCGCCCATCGCCTCCACGTCGCTCACGACGATCGGGAGCCGCGCGTGCGAGTACTCGAAGAACTTCGTGATCAGCGCGATCTCGTGGTTGGGCCAGTGGTGGATCGGGATCACGCCGACGTCGGCCGCCGCCAGGAACGGGACGATCTGGTCGAACGGCACGTACGGCAGCGTGTGGACGCGGTCCGCGACGCCGAGTTCGGCGGCGCGGGCGACCAGGCCGCGGACGTAGTCGGACCCCGCCGAGGCGACGACCAGGACGACGTGGAGCCGGGGCAGCCGGGGCAGCGCCTCGATCATGATGTCGAGGCCGCGCTGCGGGGCGGCGGCGCCGCTGTAGACGGCGATCGGGGTGTCCGGGCCGACGCCGCACATCTCCCGCATGTCGGGAACCGGGTCGGACGTGCTCGGCTCGCCGCCGGTGATCGGGGCGTTGAGCACGACCGTCGGCCGCCCGCGCAGGCCGTGCCGCTCCACGAGCCGGTCGGCGAGCGCCTCCGAGACGGTCACCACCGCGTCCGCGTCGCCCGAGTACTCGCGCTCGTACGCGCACATGGCGGGATGCCAGCGCGGATCGGAGCCCCAGGGACGGATGCCCGGCAGGAACTCGTGCGCGTCCCACACGAGCTTCACCGTCCGGCCCTTCGCGCGGGCCCGCCGCACCGAGCGCGCGGCGACGCCGAGCATGCGGAAGTCGTTGGCGTGGACGATGTCGGGTTCGAGCTTGTCGATGACCTTGCCGTAGGCGCTGTCCCAGTCCCACAGGTTGCGGTCGAGGACGCGCCAGGCCCGGTCGCCGAGGACCTTCAGCCAGAAGTTGATCGCGAGCCGCTCCATCGGCGCGCGCGGGTTGCCGCGGGCCGCGGCGAGCGATTCGGTCTGCCGCACCCGCAGCGCGACCCACCGCGACTGCAGCTTCGCCGTGACCCGCCGGCCCAGCAGCCACACCTTGCGCACCGGGCCGCGGGAGTTGCGGTCGAGGCGCGCCGCGGCGAGGTCGGCGCGCCGGGACTGCACGAGCCGCCGCCGGTAGTCCGCCACCTTCGGGTGCCCGTACGCCAGCGGGCGGCGCAGCGTGGCGCGCAGGACACCGTGCCGGTTGCGCAGGAGCACGTGCTGCACCGGCAGGAGCCGCACGCGGGCGCCGCCGATGTTCCAGGAGCGGCGCCTCTTGCCTCTCGCGCTGCCGAGCAGGTGCACCTCCCAGCCGGCATCGGCCATCGACTGCGCGGCCTTCTGCACCCGGGAGTCGCGCACGACGTCGTTGTCGACGAGCATGACGACCCGGCCGCGCGACGGCGCGCCGGGAACCGTCCCGTCTTCGATCTGCATTCGAATCTCCAGTCGCGGTCGGCCGGGGCGCTTGCGCGGACCGGCCCGAACGGTCAGCGAGGCGGCTAGGAAGCGGTCCGAGCGTCCGGGGCGCCGATGACGACGCGGTGCACGCCCGGCCAGCGGGTGGCGTCGGTGACGCGGCGGCCGTCGACCAGGGCCTTGACGCCCGGCAGGTCGTCCGCGCCGAGTTCGCGGTAGGCGGCGTGGTCGGCCTGCACGATCGCGGCCGTGACCGACTCGCCGCGGTGGGGCGGCAGGTCCAGGGCCTCCAGCTCCTCGGCGGTGTACATCGGGTCGGACACGTACGGGACGGCGCCGCGCCGCCGCAGCGCCTCCACCGTGGGGAAGACGCCGGAGAACGCCGTCTCCTTGACGCCGCCCCGGTACGCCGCGCCCAGGACGAGGACGCCGGCGCCGGTCAGGTCGCCGTAGGCGTCCGCGAGGAGGCCGACGGCGTACTCGGGCATGCGGGTGTTGGCCTCGCGGGCGGCGCGGACGACGGTCGCGTCCGGGTCGTTCCACAGGTACATCCGCGGATACACCGGGATGCAGTGGCCGCCGACGGCGATGCCCGGCTTGTGGATGTGGCTGTAGGGCTGGGTGTTGCAGGCCTCGATGACCTTCATGACGTCCACGCCCGCCGCGTCGGCGTAGCGGGCGAACTGGTTGGCGAGGCCGATGTTGACGTCCCGGTAGGTGGTCTCGGCGAGCTTGGCGAGCTCCGCCGCCTCCGCGGAGCCGAGATCCCAGACGCCGTTCGGGCGGTCGAGGTCGGGCCGCTCGTCGAAGTCGAGGACCTGCTCGTAGAACTCCACGCCGTGCCGGGCGGACGCCTCGTCGACGCCGCCGACGAGCTTGGGGTAGCGGCGCAGGTCGGCGAACACCCGTCCGGTCAGCACGCGCTCCGGGCTGAACACCAGGTGGAAGCCGTCGCCCGCGGTGAGGCCGGAGCCCTCCGCCAGCATCGGGGCCCAGCGGTCCCGGGTGGTGCCGACGGGCAGGGTCGTCTCGTAGCTGACGAGCGTGCCGGGGCGCAGGCCCTGCGCGATGGAGCGCGTCGCGGCGTCCATCCAGCCGAAGTCCGGGACGCCCTCCGCGTCCACGAACAGGGGCACGACCACGACGACCGCCTCGGACTCGGCGACCGCCGCCGCCGTGTCGGTCGTCGCCGTGAGGAGCCCGGCCCGCACCGCCTCGGCGAGGTGGACGTCCAGCTCCGCCTCGCCGGGGAACGGCTCGCGCCCGGCGTTGACCTCGGCCACGACGCGTTCGTCCACGTCGGCGCCGATCACCCGGTGGCCCTTGCGGGCGAACTGCACCGCGAGCGGAAGCCCGATCTTGCCGAGCGCGACCACGCAGATCCGCATGTGCTACTTACCTCCAAGGGACGTCACGCGCCGGACCCGCTGGGCGACGGCCTGGGCCGGACGTACCGGACGTGTCTCGATCATCGTGCCGTGCCGGTCGTCGGCGGTGACCCCCAGCCGGTAGGGCCTGGCGCGGTGCCAGAAGAGCTCGCCTCGCGGGCCGGGCACCACGGACGCC